>JAOAFW010000264.1 GCA_026416065.1 Fimbriimonadales bacterium | reverse complement strand
AGGGGCAGTAGGATTTATCCCCTGCGCCTGCGCAGCCCCGCCGCGCCCGCCAGCCCCACGCCCAACGCCAGCAACGAGGCAGGCTCTGGCACAACCACCGTCAGCTGGTCAAACACGATATCGTCGCCCGCGCCGAACGAGACAAGACGAACTTTCTTGATTTGCTTGCTGGGCGATATTATCCCCCAGAAGGTCAGCGAGGAGTAGTTCTCCGTGTATACCTGGGAACCGTACAGATAGCTTTCCTGTGTGTCATCTGCGAAAGTGACGAACGCCGCATTCCCCAAGAATCTCCGATCCAGAGTGAACCCTTCCGCACTGATAATGAACGCGCCAAAGCCCCACACATAGTCGGTGAAGGTGATTTCCAGATACGGACCGGTGCCGGCAATCCGCAGGTAGTTGACGCCGTGCGTGGCGTAGAATGCTGGAGGGTTGCCCGCGTTCACGCCCAGACCCAACAAGCCTTCGCCGACAGCGAGACCTGAGGCTCGCGTTGCCTGCGGGGCGAAGTTAGGGGTGAAGCTCCAAGAGGGGATGGCAAGCAAGGTGTTCGTTGAATAACTTTCAAACGACTCTTCGCCTGTCTGGTAGCCCAGTGTGCTAACAGCGACAAGGAACTGGTTGTAGGCGTTCAGCGAGTTGGTACGATTGGCGGGGTTCCGACCGTCGACGTCGTAGCCAGTGTAAGTGGTTTGCGCCAGTGCGCCATTCAACGCGCCATACGATAGCGTTGCGATGCTCAGCGCTTTGTAAAGTTTACGCATGCGTTTTTACCTCCTGTGAGTTTTTTCAGGTGTTGCCCGTTTATTAAGACTCTATTTCCGCGCAATTGCGGACCGAGATGCTCCAAGCGGCTACTGATTGCCTGCCTCTGCTCCTTTCAAGTACGGGCATGCGAAGTATACATCGAAATTTTGGTGATGAGAAAGGCGCATGGCAGTGCTATGGGTAAAAACTGGTATTTTGGGCAGATGGGTATGTACGCAACGGCTTGGCAGGCAATCCCTATGCACGCTTTCGGAGCGTATATGGAAAGTGTCGCTCTCAATTTCCCTGACTGGTGAACCTGCCAAAGCGAATAAATTCGCGCTCACACAACCGTAAATCCCGCCTGCGCGGGCTAAAACAGCCGATGCAGTTCGGCTTGTTCTGCATAGGAACAGCTTATCGGGTCTGATAAATATGTGAGCCGTGTTTGTAAACCAAGACCCTCAGCGAATGAATTCGCCCCGACGCAATCAAAAAACCCCGCTTAGGCGGGGTTTTTCGGTTGGGTGGGCGCGAATTCATTCGGGTGCTACTGCAACGCGGCGGTGGTCAGGTCGCTCTCGCCGGTAGGAGGCAGGTCTTCGCCCTTGACGAACACGATCTCGTTGTTCTCGTTCAGGCGGGCGATAATCGTGTCGCCTTCCTCGAACCGCCCCAGCAGCAGCTGCTCGGAGAGCGGGTCTTCAATCATCTGCTGCACCACGCGGCGAAGCGGACGCGCGCCGTAGTTCGGGTCGTAGCCCTTTTGCGCCAGCAGGTCTTTCACGGCAGGCTCCAGCACGAGGCGCATGTTGTGCGCGGCGAGCTGCTCCTGCACGCGCCCGACCATCAGATCCACAATTTGCAGAATCTCGTTGCGCGTGAGCGGATGGAACACAATCACCTCGTCCACGCGGTTGAGGAACTCCGGGCGCTGTCTCTTATACACATCT
>JAOAFW010000433.1 GCA_026416065.1 Fimbriimonadales bacterium | reverse complement strand
GGGTGTGCGCCTCGCCCACAGGAAGCCCGCCGCTCCGCCGACCATCGTGCCCATCCCAATCAGCGCCAGCACCGTGATGAGCGTGGCGGCAAACGTCGCGCCGCCCGTTATCATCAGCCAGCCCGCCGCAACGAACACCCCTGCTGCTGCGCCAAATAACGCCCCCAGTCCGACCCGTAGCATCACCACGATTATACCCATCTCACAGGTACAATTGAGCCGATGAAGTTAGGCGTGTTGCAGGAGACCTATCCCAACGAGCGGCGCGTTGCCCTAATCCCCGCGCTCGTCGCAAACTACGCAAAACTTGGCTTCGAAGTGCTGGTGCAATCTGGCGCGGGAGCAGGGGCGTTTCACTCCGACGAATCCTATCAAACCGCCGGTGCACGGATTCTGCCCACCCGTGAGGCGGTGCTGGAGCAAGCCGACGTGATTTTAGCCGTGCGCACAGCAGGCGCGAATCCGCGCTTCGAGGCGGACCTGCCTTTTGTTCGCGCCGGGCAAATCTGGATAGGGTTCATGGAACCCCTCTTTCGCCCGCAGGGCGTCGGATTGCTGGCAGAGCGCGGTGCGACCGCATTCGCGATGGAGCTGATTCCGCGCATTACCCGCGCGCAGAGCATGGACGCCCTCTCCTCGATGGCAACAGTCGCAGGTTATAAGGCGGTATTGCTCGCAGCGAACCTGTTGCCGAGCATGTTCCCCCTGCTGATGAGCGCGGCGGGCACGGTCTCGCCTGCGCGGGTGTTCGTGATTGGGGCGGGTGTGGCAGGTCTCCAAGCGATGGCGACCGCCAAGCGGCTCGGCGCAGCCGTCTCAGGCTATGATGTGCGCCCTGCCACGCGTGAGCAGGTGGAAAGCGTCGGTGCGAAGTTCGTGGAAATCCCCCTCGAGGTCGCCCAGGCGGAAACGGCGGGCGGCTACGCCCGTGCCTTAGAAGAAGAGACGCTGCGTCGCCAGCAAGACCTGCTCGGTGAACATCTGGTGCAGCATGAGGTGATTATCAGCACTGCTGCTGTGCCCGGTAAACACGCGCCGATGCTCATCCCGCGTCGCGTGGTAGAAGCGATGCCCGCAGGCAGCGTGATTATCGACCTCGCCGCTGAATGGGGCGGCAACTGCGAACTCACGCAGCCCGACGAAATCGTTCAACCTCATGGCGTCACGATTGTCGGCGCGGTGAACCTGCCTGCTACGGTTCCCGTAGACGCCAGTATGCTCTACAGTCGCAACCTGTATAACCTCGTTGCGCACCTGCATAAGGTAGGTATGCTGCCCGAGCCGAAGCCCGACCTGGAAGATGAGATTGCCCGTGAAACGCTCGTGACGCATAAGGGCACAATCGTGCATTCCCGGGTGATGGGCAGTTTGGGCTGAGAAAACCACGTTCGTCTGCCGATAATCCTTTTGGAACCTCCCGGCGCGTGGACGCGCCTAAAGCACAGGCGCATCGGATTGGGTACAATATCATCACTTCTAACCGCGCGGAGGATTATCGATGAAGAAGATTCTGGTAGTAGACGACGAACGGCATATTGTGCGGCTGATTCAGGTGAACCTGGAGCGACAAGGTTATAATGTAGTCACCGCGCACGATGGCAAAGAGGCGCTGGAAAAAGTCGCTTCGGAAAAGCCGGATCTGGTGGTACTCGACGTAATGATGCCCTACATGGACGGCTTTGAAGTGCTGCGCAATCTGCGTCGCAACCCCGAGACTGCTGAGCTGCCCGTGATTATGCTCACCGCGAAAGCGCAAGATCAGGATGTGTTTCGCGGCTGGCAGGAGGGCGTCGATATGTACTTAACCAAGCCATTTAACCCCCAAGAGCTAATTACTTTTGTGAAGCGTATCTTCCGCTCGCGCGATACGGGCGAAGACGGTGAAGGTCGTTATGAACTCTAATCACTCGACTCGTTGTAATTACGGCTGGTTGATAGGCGCGGCGCTGGTCACGGCGACCGTGACTGCCGTTGCCATCATCCGTCGGCTGCAGGAAAAGCAAGCGCAGCCTGAGTATCGGGCAGAGCGCGCCTACCAGCGCGGCATCAAACAGGTGCAGACGGTGGAGGAGCGCATCCCGCGCTGGCTGGCAGAACGCAGCTGAACACACTTTTCGCAGGGCGACGTCACCTGGGGCGCGCGTCGCTCTGCGCGTTTTCCACTCCGGAGGCGATATGTCGGTTTTGGTCGTGGTCGGCGCCCAGTGGGGCGATGAAGCGAAAGGTAAGATTGTCGATCTGTTCGCGCAACGCGCTCGCTATGTGGTGCGCTACGCGGGCGGCAGCAACGCTGGACACACCGTCTGCGTGAATGGTGCGACCTATAAGTTCCACCTCATCCCATCGGGCATCCTGCATCCTAACGTGATTGCTGTCGTTGGGGACGGCGTGGTGATGGATCTGCGCGCGTTCGGCATCGAGGCGGCAGCGCTGCACGAGCAGGGTGTAGACCTCTCGCGCCTGCGTATCGGACGGGGCGTCCACTTGACGATGCCTTACCATCGCCTGCTGGATGAACTGGAAGAGGCACAGATTGAAGGGCGTATCGGCACGACCAAGCGTGGTATCGGGCCAACTTATGCCGATAAAGCCTGGCGAATTGGCGTGCGTGTTGCCGACCTGATGGAACGCGACCGGCTGGCACAGCGTATCCAGCGCGTGCTGCAACGGCGCAACCCGACCATCCAGCGTGTCTACGGCGCGAAACCGCTCAACGCCAATGAGCTCATCGAGGAGTTCACTCACTATGCCGAACAGATTCGCCCCTATGTGTGCGATGTACCCCATCTCCTGATGCAGGCGGCGGAACGCAGTGAGCCGATTGTGATGGAAGGCGCACAGGGTACCCTGCTCGATCTGGATTACGGAACCTATCCATATGTGACCTCTTCACACCCGATTGCAGCGGGCGCGTGCCTGGGTACCGGGATTGCGCCGAACCGCTTGACCGAAATTTGGGGCGTGGCGAAAGCCTACACCACGCGCGTGGGCGAGGGACCTTTCCCCACGGAACTGACCGACGAGATCGGCGACCGCATCCGCAATCGCGGGCGTGAGTACGGCACGACGACCGGCAGGGCGCGGCGTGTTGGCTGGTTAGACCTCGTCGCGCTCCGCTACGCTGCCCGCGTCAATGGGTTTACCGCGCTGGCGGTGACCCTGCTGGATGTGCTTTCGGGCTTTGAGCGGCTCAAAGTGTGTGTCGCCTACCGTTATAACGACGCACAAACGCGCGAGTTCATCGCCGATGCGCCTGCACTGGCGCGCTGCGAACCCGTTTACGCCGAGCTACACGGCTGGCGCGAGGAGATAGACCACTGCCGCACCTTAGAAGAGTTGCCTACCAATGCACGCGCTTACCTGAACTTTATCGAGGAGCACATCAGCGTACCGATTCGTCTTGTCTCAGTAGGTCCGAGCCGCGAGCAGACTATCCAGTGCAGTTAGCTCTACTCCCGTGCTGTGCGAATTGCGCGAATCGCGCGGAGATGCTCTTCATAGGTGCGTGAGAAGCGGTGATACCCATCCGCCTGCGCCACATAGAACAGATAGTCGGTCGCTTCTGGTTCCAGCGTGGCGCGAATGCTCGCTAAGCCGGGGTTCGCAATCGGTCCGGGCGGCAAGCCCCGATTGAGATAAGTGTTGTAGGGTGAGGGATGACGCAGGTCTTTATACAATACACGCTCTTTCCAGTAGCCCATGCCGTACAACACGGTGGCGTCGATCTGTAGCGGCATGTTAATCTTCAAGCGATTATAAATCACCGATGCAACGCGCGGACGTTCGTCGTCGTGTAGTACTTCTTTCTCCACCATCGAAGCTATCGTGAGCAGTGCGTGCAGACTCAGTCCCTGTCGTTGTATGGCGTCCTTATAGCGCAGGTAGACCTGTTGGCGCGTGGCGCGGAGCATCGTGCGGATGGCTTGCTCTGCGCCCGTACCCGGTGGCAATCGATAGGTGCTGGGGAACAAGTAGCCCTCCAGGTGCAGGTTTTTTGGCAGGGGGATGTCGATATCCGCGAACCGCTGGGGTTGCTGGCACAGCTGCAGAAACTCGTCCTTATTGGCGATACCGCGCTCGTGGAGACGCTCGGCGATTCGGGCAACGGTCCAGCCTTCAGGAATCGTGACCCAGTTGGGCGTGAAGCGTTCGTGGATTAGGATGTCCGCGATCTCGAACAGGCTCTGGTTCGGGCTGAACTCGTAGTCGCCAGCGGCGATTTGGGATTTGCCGTGGCGCTTCACCCACCACGCCAGCAGGCGCGGATTGCGGACGAGTTTGCGTTCGGCAAGGCGATGAGCGAGAGCGTCGGCATCCATCGGCTGGCGCAGGCGCACCAGCTGGGGTTGAAAAGCGTTGCTCAGTGGACGTGTCTGCAAGTAGAACCAGAGACTCGCCGCACCGACCAGCAGGAAGAACAAAGCAACAAAACCAGCGGTTCGCACACGCTTCATAGAGGTCTAACCAATTTTTTTCAGTTTTCGGGGTCTCTACAGCCATCCTGGACTTCTCGTCCGACTGACTTGGAAGGTACATCCGGGACACCTGGTTCTATTCGTTTGCATACCTCAATTCTACCTTGCAAGTGCGCCTTCTCGGCGGGTACGCAGCCAGTGAGCGATGAAGCGTGGTAGCCCCGTGAACAGCGCGACACCGGTAAGCGAGATTATCCAGAACACCGGGCTCATCGCGCCCAGCATGCCGCGCCCCATCCATAGCCCACGAAACATAATCCCCAGCGTTACGCCCACCACCCACGCAGCGGGCAACGCCCAGCGAGGTGGCTGCGCACGATACACTCCTAAGGGCAACGCTGTCAGAAACCAGCCCAGCAAAAACGGCGGCAAGCTACGCGACAATCCGTGCTCGTCCAGCGTGCCGTGACTTTGCAAACCGACCAGCACAAACAGGGTCAGTGCAATCGCGTCGCCCAGCATCCAGCTCCAACGCATGGCATGAGGATACCTCACGGCGGGCGGGGTATAATCAGAGCAGGCGTCAAGTACCCGTATCACCATATTTTCTATGAAAACTTTGCGTTTCTCCGGAGTTTCGGAAGCGAACCTGCTTTCCGAAGATAAAGTTGCGCGAACCGTCTGGCGTCTGGCGTTGCCGACGATGGCGGCGTCTATCGTTCAGTCTGTTAACAGTTTCCTGGATCGGATTTTTGTGGGGCGTTTGGGCGCGGACGCGCTGGCGGCGGTGGGCGTAGGCAGTCAACTCGTGTTTTTGACGATGGCGCTGGCGATGGCAGTTTCCACGGGTGCAACGGCGATTGTGGCGCGGATGGTGGGGGCGAACGACCAGCGCAGTTTGCGGGACGCCTCCCAACAATCGCTGGGGATTGCGCTGGTATTGGGCGTTGTGTTCACTATTATGGGCTACTGGCTGCTGCCCCAGATTATCCGCTGGTACGGCTTGGAAGCCGGTGCCGACGCGCAGGCGCGTCAGTTCTTGCTATGGGCGTTGCTGGGCGCACCTGCGAGTTTCATCATGATGGGGCTAAGCGGCATCTTTCGCGGCTTGGGCGATACGCGCTCGCCCATGTATGCCAGTATCGTCACCACCCTGGTTCATATCGTAGGCGACTATCTGCTTATCTTCGGTAAGTTCGGCTTTCCTCGACTCGGTATTCAGGGCGCGGGAATCGCGATGGCGTTGTCGATGTGGACGGGGGCGGGCATGCTCTGGCTGCAGCTCTGGTTCAGCGCACGGCGCGAGCTGGCATCACCAGCATTGCCCGTGTTGGACTGGTGGAAACGCATTCTGCGCATCGGCTTACCCGCCTCCGCACGGACTTTCATCTACACGACCAGTTCCGTGATGTTCACGGGGATACTGGCGGCGACGGCGGCGGGTACCGCAGCGGTCGCCGCGTTGCCGATAGGGCTCACCGCCGAGTCAATCGCCTTCATGCCCGGCTTCGCGTTCGCGATTGCGGCGTCTGCGCTGGTGGGGCAGGCATTGGGCGCGAAAAACGAGCACCTTGCAGAACGCTTCGGCTGGATGGCGGCGTGGCAATCGTGCGCCGTGATGACCACGATGGCAGTGGTGTTCTATATATTTGCGGAGCAGTTCGCGGGACTGTTCACGACCGACCCACAGGTGAAAGCGTTGGCGGTCGCCTATTTGCGCATCAACGCGATTACTGAGCCACTGCTGGCGTTCGGCATGACGCTGGCGGGCGCACTACAAGGCGCAGGCGACTCGCTCAAGGCGATGCTGGCAACGTTCCTCACCCAGTGGGTGGTGCGCGTGCCGATGGCGTATCTACTGGCGTTTGGGCTGGGCTGGGACGCTCATGGCGCGTGGTGGGCGATGGCGCTCAGCTCCGGCTTCAGCGGACTGCTGATGATCGCGCTGTTCAAACACGGCGGTTGGAAGAAGGTGAAAGTTTAATTAGCGTCCTGCCAACGCGAGTTCTCCCTTCGCCACTGCCAGCAACTCCTCCATCGTTGTCTCGGCGACGGCAACTGAGCGGTCTGCCACACCGTAATAGACCATCCAGCGTCCGTCGTCCATCGGCGCCAACCCGGTGGGGAACACCACACGCTCGAAAAAGCCACTTACTTCATAATCTTCTGAAGGCGCAATCAGCGGCTCATGCGAACGGCAGATGACCTTGTGCGGTTCGTCCAGATCCAGGAGTGCCACCCCCGCGCAGTAGCCGTCTTTCGCGTTCACGCCGTGATAGACGATGAGCCAGCCTTCGGGCGTCTCCACGGGCGGTGCGCCCGCCCCGATGCGCCTCGAATCCCAGTGGTGAATGCGCGGCGCCATGAGAAACTGATGATCGCCCCAGTGCAACAGATCGGGCGAGTAGGCAACCCACATATTCGGTCCGTTGAACGCCGACGAGGCCGTGCGGTGCATCGCTGCGTAGCGCCCTTTCACCTTGCGCGGGAACAGAGTCACGTTTTTGTTCTCGTGGTGCAGAATCAGCCCCAACCGCTTGAAGTTCCTGAAATCCTCGGTGCAGGCAATCCCAACACAGATACCGTAGCGCGAGACCGCCGTGTAGGAGATGTAATACACGCCGTCGATTTGCGTAATACGGCAGTCCTCGATGCCGTACTCCTCATACTTTGTTTCGGGGAAGAGCGTCGGCTCCTCGTCGACGGTGAAGTGTACGCCGTCCTTACTGCGGGCGAGGCGCAGGTGCGAGATTGAACTGAGGTAGACGCGCCCCTCGTAGGTCACGGCGCGCGGGTCGCTCAGGTCGGTCAGGGGCGAATAGCGGGGGAAGGTCAAGATTTCCAATCGCTGCGCGTTCGCACTGTTCAGGTTCAGTACGGACACGCCCACGAGGTCGGGGTCGTCCAGAATCGGTCGCTCCGCCACCCGCAGCAGTAAAAGGATCTCATCGCCGTATCGGGTCGCGCCCGGGTTGAACGCGCCGATGACCTCCAGATTAGATTCTGAAGGCTTTACCATTTCGGGCGTAATAATCGGATTTTCCGCCACACGCTTCGCCACAGATGCTAACCTCCTTGTGAGTAAGACGGCCGCGCCGGCTCGCCGTCCGTAGTGAGCCTGATAATGAGTCTTTCCATAATTTCGGCAGCGTTCACACTGGGACGCAGCCCCTTGAGCGCGAGATCGGTCTCCTCGATGGCATGGAACGCATGACAGAGCTGGGCGAGGCTAAGTCGCTCTGCTTGCTTCAGCAGCCGCTCTTGCAGGAACGGCTGGCGGATAAGCGTCTGGAGCACATCGGGGTCTTTCGGGAGTTTCTGCGCCACCGCCGGGCTAATTTTCTGGGGTTGTTTGACCGGTTGCTGATACTGCATGAGCGTGCGCACGCCCCACAGCAGGCGATACTGACGGGCGATGAGCGCGAGGGTCTTCATCGCGGTCTCCTCGGCACGCGTGCCCGACTGGAACATCAGGCGCAGCTGACGCATCGCGGCGCGCGAGTCACGCGCGACCACCGAGTCGACCAGTTTGAACACCTGTGCCTGCTGCGAAGGGCTAACACACATATCGATATCCAGACGGTCAATTTCACTGCGCGGTTCCACATAGAGGAGCACTTTCTCCAGCTCAGCGAGGGCGCGGTCAGCGGCGCCATCCACGAGGGTCTGCAGGTACTCGGCGTCTTCAGGACGCAGGCGTTTGCCCGCTTCCTGAGATATTTCCACCATGCGTCGCGTCAGTGTTGCGCCCGTAAGTGCAGTTAGTTTGATGACCATGCCGTGTTTCTCGACGGCTTTCGTTAGCGCGTTCCATGCAGCTTTCGCGCTCTCGCTCTCCTCGACAGGGCTGGGCAACAACACGAGGCAGGCAAACGAAGGCACGCTCTCGATCAGACGCGCGAGGCTCTGCAGGTCGCTGGCGTTGTAGCGGTTGACCGCGTGCAGGATGACCAGCCGTCGTTCCGCCTCCATCGGGATGGTCTGCATCACACCGCCCAACGCGGCGACGGGCGTTTCGCGGGCGTCCAGCACAGCTTCGTCGATACTGCTGGGCGCAATCGGCAGGGCGCGACGCAACTGTGTCAGAAACTCGCGCTGCAGTACAGGCTCCTCTCCTTCCAGCAGGTAAACCGTCGCCGGCGTACGCCAGTCGCTCGCCTTGAGTTCGCCGTATTTCTTAACTGCCATAGACTCGTTGCCGTCCCAGTATAAGCAACCTTAAGATAAGGCGTCGCACGCCGAGTTCCTGCAGAGCTAGCTTACGAAGAGAAGCGACTTGCTGGGCGACTTCGGGTTCCAGTGCGGCACTGCGTTGTGGCGCGGCATAGAAATACTCGAGCAGTGTGGGTGTCAGCGTATCCAGCAGTGGTGCGACGAGGCTCCCTCGCTGGTGCAGGGTATCAGTAGCCTGGCGCAGGTAGGCACGCGGCGTTTGCCCTGCCTGGGGCGGTTCCACTTCCAGCAGCTGCAACGCGAATACCAGATGCTGATAAAGCCGCTGTGCGCGATTCAGCGGGGTGCGACGTACCCAGCCTAAACGCGGTGCAACCAGCAGATACAGAATTGCCAGTACAATCGTCGCGATAAGTGTGTCCAGCGCACGCTGCAGCCACTGGCGGCGTGCTTGCTCCGTCGCTTCGTCTGTCTGTTGTTCCGCGAGTGTCTCTGCACCGATTACCGGCGCGTTGCGCGTGGCGTCAAACGCAACCCAGCCAATACCCTCAAAGTAGACCTCGGTCCACAGATGGCGATGTTCTTCACGCACGATATACCCGCCCGTGTCCGGGTCGCGCTCTTGCAAAATGAATCCCGAGGCGACGCGCGCAGGGATGTCGGCATGGAGGCACATTACCGCCAGCGCAGTGGCAAACTCCACACAGTAGCCCTGCTTCGCCTCGAACAGGAAATATTCCACAACATCAACATCGGGAGGGTACGCCTCCACATTCAGGTTATAACTCGTGTTCTGTTCAATGTAGCGCACCAGTGCCATCACCTTGTCATACTGGGTCGGCTGATTCTGCGTAAGGCGTTGCACTAACTCGCCCACAGCCGTGCGGCGGGCATTCTCACGGAGTCGCGGACGTACTGGCTGTCGCCAATCGTTTTGGGGAAGCGGGGGCGGAGCCTCACGCAGGATGCGCGGGTCTTCAGTAGGCCACAGAGCCCGCACCGTATAACTCTCGCCTGCGCCCAAAGGACGGTAACTGGACACTGCGCCCGCATAACGCACATGAATAAGCTGCTGCACAGGGGCTTCTATTTGCACAGGATAACCGGGCAGGTAGAGATACCGGTGCCAGCCACTGCTGAGCCGCACCGTCGCCGCCACTTCTTGTGCGAAGGGCGAATTGAAAGGGCGCTGCGGCACGAACACACCCTGTCCCAAGCTGACCATTTCTTCAAGTACCACGCGCCCGCGATTCCAGCCGCGCCCCGTGTAGAAGTTATAAGACTCCAGACGCAGGTAGTTGGGCTGCACCTCGCCTTCCACTTGCACGCGCATGACCTCCATCTTACTGAGCGACACGGCTCCTGCACCTGCCTGCAGGTCGGGTGGCATCTCTGCAGAGGGCGTCGAGCGCATGTTGGCGCGGAAGGGCATCCCCACCACGATCGTCGAGATGAGCTGACCGATTGTGAGTGCGAGAACCGGCGCGATTAGAAACGCAGCCACTCCCGTGAACGCGCTGGTTGCGAACACGGTGCGGAGCGCATAACCCGTCTCCAGATGCTCTGCTCTACGCCCCCATTCCATCCGATGACTCGCCAGCATCAAAAACAGCATTGCCAGCAACATCAGCACAAACAACCACAAAATCTGCGTTGCCAGCATATAGGTTGCAATCAAGCCGAAGAGCGCCAGCGCAGGCACACTCTGAAACACCAGCGCGCTCATCGTCACCATCAACGCACTGCGCAGACACAGATACCACAGGAACGAGAGGCTCAGATAACTCTCGATAGCCGTGTCCAGACCCAATCCGAACAGGCTGTTGAGAAACGACTGCCCTGTAAGACAGAGTAACGCGAGCGCACCGTCCAGAAAGCCGAATATGAGCCGCGTCCCCTCCGAAAGTGAAAAGCGACTCACCCAGGCGCTGAAACTTAGCCCCAGTGTCAACAAAACCACAAACGGCACGGCGGAAAACTCCGTCACACGCGCCAGCTGTACCACCAGCACACTTGCCAGCGTCAGCAACCACACTGCCCCATAGGCGACTAAGGGAGGCGGTGTCCCCGTCGCAGCCGTCCGTTCCAGCCCCATAAGTAGTTATACGATTCTACCCTACCCGGAGTTCGCAACACCCTCTTTCCCCCAAAGCGTCTAAAACTGTGGTATACTTTGAAGGGAAGCTATCCCTACAGGAGGAGACTATTATGAAGCGTTTAGGCTTGTTCGTGGCATCTGTGATTCTGGCGACACTCACGCCGCTGTGGGCGCAAGAGACGCCTGTAGAGAAAGACTCGAAAGTGCAGCCCCAACCGCAGGTGACGCCAACGCGCGGCGATGTGCTGGCACCCGCGAATCTGGCAACGCGCCTGAACCTGAACGAGGAACAGCGCGCGCGAGTCGAGGGGCTGTGGAAACAGTATAATGACCGCAGTGAACAGGTGCGACGTGACACCTCGTTGACCTCTGAACAGCGCATCGCGCGCCTGCGCCAAGCGCGGGAGGAGTATGTGCGCCTGGTTCGCACGGTTCTCAACGAAGAGCAGCTCAAGAAGTTCGAGGCGCTGCTCGAGGAGCAGTCGCCAGCGTTGGGGAGCCTCGCCAACATGCGCCTGACGCCCGAACAGATGGAGAAAATCCGCGAGATCGTGCAGCGCTACAACAAGATTCGGCAGCAAATCACTCAAGATCCCTCGCTCACCCCCGACCAGCGCTCGCGCCGCCTTCAGGAAGTCAACCAGCAGATGATGCAGGAAATCCGGAACGCCCTGCCCAAGAACCTGCAAGAGCAGTGGGACAAGGCGACTAAGCGCGACCAGCAGCAAGGCGGCAAGAAAGAGGAGAAGAAAGACGGCAATCCGCCGTCCTCGAATCCGTAAAGTCTTAACAGTTTGTCTCGTCGGCGGGACGCCGACGCTACGGGATCCCCTCGTAGCGTCGGCGTCTCCTTTACTTGGTATAATTGCCCCCGCAGGAGCAATCCAATGACAACGATCGACCAGATTACAGCGCGGATGATTCTCGACTCTCGGGGCAACCCGACGGTGGAGGTGGATGTCTACCTGGAAGACGGCTCGTTCGGACGCGCGGCGGTTCCCTCAGGCGCGTCCACAGGCGCACGCGAAGCGTTGGAACTGCGCGACGACGACCCCGAATACTACCTCGGTAAAGGCGTGGAACGCGCCATCGAGAACATCCACGAGCGTATCGCCCCCGCGTTAGAGGGCATGGACGCTTTGGAGCAACGCGCCATCGATGAAACGATGATTACGCTGGACGGCACCGCGAACAAATCGGATCTGGGCGCGAACGCGATTCTGGGGGTGTCGATGGCGGTGGCGTGCGCAGCCGCCGACTCGTGTGGGCTGCCTCTGTATCAGTATCTGGGCGGCGTGAACGCGCATGTGCTGCCCGTACCGCTGATGAATGTGCTGAACGGGGGCAAACACGCTGAAGGCGGGGCGGACTTTCAGGAGTTTATGATTGTGCCACTGGGCGCGAGCAGTTTCGCTGAAGCCCTGCGCTGGGGTGTGGAGGTGTACCACCATCTGAAGAAAGTGGTGCATGAGGAGGGCTATGGTACGGCAGTCGGCGACGAGGGCGGTTTTGCGCCCGCCGTCACCAGCGTGCGCCGCGCGCTGGATTTGCTGGTGCGAGCGATCGAACGCGCAGGCTACCAGCCCAGCAGCCAGATTGCCCTCGCGCTCGATGTGGCGGCGAGCGAACTCTACAAGGGCGGCTACTATATCCTCCGCGCTGAGGAGCGCACCCTCAGCAACGAACAGATGGTCGCCCTCTATGAGGAACTCGTGCGCGACTACCCCATCGTGTCCCTCGAAGACGGCTTGGCGGAAGACGACTGGGAGGGTTGGCGAATGCTTACCCAAGCGATTGGAACACGCGTGCAACTGGTGGGCGACGATTTGTTCGTGACCAACCCCGACTACCTGTCGCAAGGCATTCACCAGGGGTGCGGCAACAGCATCCTGATTAAGCTCAACCAGATTGGCACGCTGACCGAGACGCTGGACACCGTGCTCTTGGCGCACCGCAACGGCTACAGCGCGATTATCTCACACCGCTCGGGTGAAACGGAAGACACCTTCATCGCCGACCTCGCTGTGGCGACGAATGTTGGGCAAATCAAAACGGGAGCGCCCGCCCGCGGCGAACGCACCGCCAAGTACAACCGCCTGTTGCGAATCGAGGAGGAACTCGACGCCAGCGCGGTCTACGCAGGGAAGATGGCGTTTGGGCTGTATGGGGAGTGATATGCGACGCACCAAAATCATCGCTACACTGGGACCTGCCATCGACACACAGGAGAAACTTCACGAACTCGTGGAGGCAGGCGCGAACCTGTTTCGGATTAACGCCGCGCATGGTGACTGGCACACCCGACGCCAGTGGATTGAATGGATACGGAACGCCGAGCAAGTCTTCAAAGCCCCGCTCGGCGTTTTGTTAGACCTCGCAGGTCCTAAAATCCGAATCGGAACCCTGCGCGAGCCGCTCTTCCTACGCGAGAAGGAGATGGTAGAGTTCCGCTTAGAAGAGCAGCAAAACGATTCGGCGATCCCCCTGCCTGTTGCAGAAGTGTTCCGCGCCGCGCGCACGGGCGACCGCCTGCTGCTGGATGACGGCGCGATTGAACTGCAAATCACGCGCGTCGAGACGGGGTGTATGGAGGCGACCGTGCTGGAGGGGGGTGAACTGCGCTCGCAAAAGGGCGTGACCCTGCCACACCGCACGCTCGCGCTGCCCTCGATGACGCCCAAAGACCGCGAAGACCTGCTGGAGGGCATCCGTGCTGGAGTGGACTGGGTGGCGCTTTCGTTTGTGCGCTCCGTGACGGATGTGATGAACCTGCAGGCGCTGATCCGAGAGCAAGGCGCAAGTATCCCCGTCGTTGCCAAAATCGAGCAGCCTGCCGCACTGGATGATTTAGAGTCGATTGTGGAAGTCGCCGACGGCGTGATGGTCGCGCGGGGCGATCTGGGCGTGCAGGTCGACCTTGCTGAGGTGCCCATTTTGCAGAAACAAATCATTCACCTGTGCAACCAGCATGCGAAACCCGTGATTACCGCCACGCAGATGCTGGAGAGCATGATACGCGAGGGGCGCCCCACCCGTGCGGAGGCGACCGATGTAGCAAACGCCGTACTGGACGGCACGGACGCCCTGATGCTGTCGGGCGAAACGGCGGTCGGAATGTATCCTACCCAAGCAGTGCGCTGGATGGCGCGCATCGCGGAGGTTGCCGAAGAGCATCTGGAGTTCTTGCAGCTGGGCGACCTCGATATGCACACGGCGGGGAACGCCACTGCCGCGGGGGCGCGCGCCGCCTGTACGATGGCGCAGATGGTGGACGCGAAAGCCATCCTCACGCCTACCAGCTCCGGCGGTACCCCACGCTGGGTGTCCCACTTCCGCCCCTACCAGCCCATCCTCGCGCTAACCGATAGCCAGACTCTCTGGCGCCGGCTCACGCTGCTGTGGGGTGTCGCGCCGCTCTTAATCCCCCGAGTGAACACCACCGACGAGATGACCACGCAAGCGATGATTGCCGCACGGCAGACGCGCCTTGTCAAAGGGGGCGACCGCGTGGTGCTAACAGCAGGCGTGCCCGTCAACGTGCCTGGCAATACCAATATGATCCAGGTGCTAACGATGGAGCGTTAGCCCACCATTCGCTGTCGCTCGCGCCAGTGCGAGGAAAGGATATTGTGCCTGTGGCGATATTTGGCGACGGTGCGCCGCGCGACCTCGATGCCCATCTCCGCGAGTTTCTCAGCAATCTCAGCGTCGCTCAGACGCTTGCCCGTGCCTTCATATCTCTCCAGAATCTGACCGATGAGCATGGCGGTGCGGTACGAGGCATCGAAAAAGATGTCGAGGGAGACCATCTTGCCGCTGGGGAGCTGCAACCACTTGCTGCGCACGGCGCGCCCGACAGTAGAGCGGTGCAGTCCGGTCGCTTCTGCCACCTCGACGCGCGTCATCGGCTGCAGGAACCGCGCGTCGCTGGTCATCAGGAAACCGTATTGCCGCTGCGCAATTGCTTCCATAATCCGCTTGAGTGTCTGGTAGCGCTGCTGGAGCGCCTGCAAGAAGATGCGCGCGCGGCTCAGGTAGTACTGGATATGGTCGCGCTCGTCCTCACTGAAGCGTAGGTTGCCTTGATTAAGGCGCGTCGCTTGTTCTAAATAAGCGGGGCTGAGACGCAGCGAGTCACGGGGTGCGCCACGAATCTCGATTTGCAGACCGCTTTGCGACGCGCGAATAATGATATCCGGTTCTTGAGCGGTGTTTTGCTCATAAGCAGACTCTTGTGAAATCAGCTCGCTTGCGGGATAAGGCTGCAACTCGTTGCGAATGAACGTCCGAACTTGCTCGAGCGCTTCGGTGTCCAGACGCAGCCTGCGGTAGAGCTTGTCCCAGCGTCCGCGTACAAACTCATCCCAGCCCTCTTGCAGTACCGCACGAGTCCACTCTAACACCTCAGGCGCGTAATGCTCTGGCACATCCTGGAGCGACTGCGTTTGTAGCCACAGACACTCTTGGAGCGAGCGCGCACCTACGCCGGGCGGATCGCACTGCTGGAGAAGGGTGATTACATGCTCCACCGTTTCTAAGGGCACATTCAGATAGAGCGCCACATCTTCCACACTTGCCTGCAGGTAGCCGCGTCCATCCAGCGATTCGACCAGATGTTCCGCCACATGCCATAGCTCGGGCGCGACGCTCAGGTGCAGCTGGGCAAGCACATGGGACTTGAGTTCCATCGGGGGCGTTGTCAGGCGGGCATCGAGCCATTCGTCGAGGTCGCTCTCGTCACCCTGAAACCCCAAATCGCTGTCCAGCGAAAGCAGCGGAGCGGGCGTAACGACGCGGATTCGTTCTTCATCCGCTGTCTCGAGCGCGGGGTTCTCCTCCAACTCCTGCTCGATAAGCTTCTGGAGCTCTTCGCCATTAAGGGTCAGCATCCGCGCCAGCAGTTTCAGCCCCAGGCTGGCTTGGGGGACAGCTCTGACCTCCACGCGCGTGTGTGCCCGCACTTGACCCATCATAGCTCTGACCCCTTTTTAAGTGTTTAGGTTCCTTCACAGAAACGGTTTTCCTGCTACGCTGCCTTGTACAGAAACGGACATCCCCACGCCTCCACGCGATTACGTCCGTTCCACTTCGCCTGATAGAGTGCCTGATCTGCCGCCTCGATCAGTTCTTGGCGTGTCGTCATGTCGAAGCGCAGTGTAGCAACGCCGAAGCTGCCGGTCACGGGGTGAAGGAAGCTGTTTATCTCCTCGATGGCGCGGCGGAGACGCTCTGCTACCGCCTGCGCCCTTGCTCCGTCTGTGCGGGGCAGCACAATCACGA
>JAOAFW010000394.1 GCA_026416065.1 Fimbriimonadales bacterium | reverse complement strand
GCTGATGGTGCATCTCAGCCGCCTCGCCCAAGAACTGATCCTCTGGAGTACGCCCGAATACGGCTATGTGGAACTCTCGGATGAACACACCACAGGCAGCAGCATCATGCCCCAGAAGAAGAACCCTGACATCGCCGAGCTCATCCGGGGACGCAGCGCACTGGCAATTGGCAACCTGACGGGCATTCTCGCGCTGCTCAAGGGGCTGCCGCTCACCTATAATCGTGATATGCAGGACGACAAGCCGCTGCTCTTCGCGACGATGGACACCGTAATCCCGTCGGTGCGCCTGATGAGCGACATGCTGGAAAAGGCGCAGTGGCGTACAGAGCGCATGCGTGCCGCCCTTCAGGGCGACTTTTCCACCGCGACCGAGCTGGCAGACTATCTGGTGCGCAAGGGCATCCCCTTCCGCGAGGCGCACCAGATTGTCGGGCAGATAGTGCGCGAATGCCTGCAACGCGGCATCGGACTGGAGTCGTTAGATTTGGAGACCCTTCAACGTCATCATGCTCGTTTCGAGGCGGATGCACTGCAGGCGATTGACCCCGAGCGGGCGGTGCGGACGCGCACGATTCTGGGCGGAACCGCGCCCGAATCGGTTGCCCAGCAAATCGAACAGGCGAAAAACTGGCTCGCCGTGATAGAGCATCAGCTCAACGAGCTACTGAACCCGAACTGATGACTCCGTGGTTCAAAACCGATGCGTGGCGATTCCGCTGGCTGCCCCTGCTCACAGCAGCAGCAGGGGTAGCGGCAGTGTTCCTGCTTCAGGATGTGCCCATGCTGCGGCGGCATGCGTTGCTACTGGCGCTGCTAACAGGGCTGGGCTTCTTTCTGCCTGCCGTGCGCCATCGGCTGCTCATTCTGTTCTCATACGGGTTGGGACTTTACTTCATCGCGAAATCGATCGGCACATGGTTAGGGTTATCTTGGGGAGGACTGGGAATAGTGGAGCAATTTCTGTGGCTGCTGCTGGGCGTCCTGTGCCTTGTGAGCGCGCTGGGGATGGGACGGCGTCGCCCGCCCGAGTGGCCCGTCGCGCTACTGATGACGGCGCTGGGCATCTATTTCGCAAACTTTACCTATGTTCAATACGCCGAGAATAATTGGTTGCAGGTTATAGCCGGCATCGGGTTAGCAGGCGCAGCGTTCTGGCATGCCGCCGCGGTCTGGGTGGAAGCAGAAACATCCCCTCAGCAGGGAAGCTAATCGGTGCTCTCCGCAGTGCGGAACAGAGGATCCAGCACCTCCGAGTATTGATGCTCAATGGCAGCAAAGGTCAAATCCAGCGCGAGTGTCCACAAGAGCATCACCGCTTTCTCGGCGGGTAGTTCCAGCACATCCACGAAAAACTCTTTCATGACTTCCTCATAAGTGCGAGCGTTCTCCACAGGCATCTCGTAGCGGTCGCTCTGACGGCGTTGGTTGTCCCACGCTTCCTGCTGGAGCCTGTCGAGAAACTCGCGTACGTTCGCAGGGGTGGCGTTTTGCAGTTTAGGACCGAACTCCGCTTCCACTCGTTGTCTGAATTGCTCTAATCGCACAGGTGCACCTCAGCCTAATTGTACCTTGCTGGGGCATTATTCTGCACGCGGCACAAGTTGCTGGAGCGTCGTCCAGCCGCCGATTCGCTCGAAGCCGGGCAGGTCTAACAGCGCGTGAGGGGTGACGCCATTCGCCTCCAGTGGAATCTGCGCCAGCGCATTAGCGAGGGCGCACAAAATTAACCATTCACCCTGCGCGGCGACGACAAAACGGGTTGAGCTGGGCTTGAGTTGGAGGAGCAGCCCAAGAACCGCGCGAGCGCGCGCTGTGTCTGGCGTCAGGTTATAAGTGGCGAAGTAGGCATAGTTTGTTTTCGGCTCTTCGCGGGGGAGTTCAGCAAGACGCAGTACCTGATAGCCAGCGCGTTTCCAACGCTGGGCAGGCGCGTCGCCGAACACCAGCGCACGACGCGCCGCAGGGGGCAACTCCAACGCACTGCGCCAAGCCTCGGGTAGCGAGTCGTTCAGGGCGTCGCTTACGCGACCCAGACCCAATAGGCTCTGAACCGCCTCCTTCGCTTCGGTTTCGAAGCGTCGGGCGCGTCGCCAGCGACGGACCGACTCGCGCGCCCAGTTCTGATAGAGGTTAAACACAGCGTCGCCTGTCGGAGCGTTGGCAGGCTTTGGCAGGTTATCGCCCCATACCCGCAGCGCGGGGACAAGCGCGTCCCATGACAGGGCAGGATCTTGCGGCGTGCGTGTCAGTCCCCACACGCGGGCAATCCACTCGTAGTAAACGCGGCGCGGGGCAGCACCCCACTGGTGCCCCTCCTGAAAATGCGCGTGTTGGAACTGCGTTTCGGCGTGGAAGAGCTGATAGACGCGCTGCAGGTAGGGTGCGACCACCTCGGGGTTATCGCGCGTCCAGTCGCCCGAGTCAGAAATCAGGAGCATCGGGCGCGGCGCAGTAAGTGCAGCGATTTCAGGATTGCCTGCCAACAGCCGCAACAACGGCGCATTTTCACAGACGCACCCGCCCTGCATCAGGCTGGAGACCATCTTCACGGGCGCGGCGCAGCTCAGGCGCGGCTCCAGCGCGCTCAGCAGGAAGGTCTGCGTGCCACCGCCCGAAATCCCGCTGCACCCGACGCGCTGCGGGTCTATTTCAGGCTGCCGACGCAGCCACTCAAATGCGCACAGGCTATGCCAGGTTTGTAGCCCAGCGCGGCTGAAGCCCCAGCGACGCCATTCAACTGGCTCCGAGCCCCCGTGGGACAGCTGAAACTGGTCGTTATAGCCGACCATATCGTAGCTCAGCACATACACACCTGCCTGAGCCAGCGCGACCGCGCGCAGCACATCCGCCTCGTTCAGCCTGCCCTGCTCGAAGTGTCCATGCGGTTGGAGCATCGCCGGGGCGCGTTTGCCCGCTGGCGTGTCAGGGACGAACAGGCTACCCGTGAGATAGAAGCCCGGCAGGGTCTCCAACGCGAAGCGTTCGATGCGGAACCCTTCCCCGCGATACGACTCAGCGCGCAGGGCGCGCAGCGACGGGGTAGGCAAGTCGGGTGTCAACCCCAGCGCGAAGCGCAGGTGCGCTCGCAATCGGCGTGCAAAGGCGTCCCAGCGCGCTCGGCTCGCAATACGCCCATCCTGCGGCGGATAAGGCGTGTCGTGGGTGCGCACCGCATCGAGCATACAACGACGATTCCACCCGATGCGTGAAAGTCCTTTTTAGGACGGCTCAAACGGCTTCGGCTGAGGTAAAAGCGGGTTCGGAATATCTTTGCGCAGCACCACCGCCATCACGCGCATGCCCATCGGGAACGCCATCTCGAACTGCAGGTTGTCGGGCACAGGGTCATAGTCGCGCATCGAGATAAAGTAGAGCATCTCACCGTCGGGATCCCATGCGGGCGACACATCACGGAACTCAGGCTGCGTGATGGGGTGAATCGCGCCCGTTTCGGCGTCGTAAATCTTGATGATATGCGTGCCTTCGTTGGGGGCGAACCTGTACGCCCGCCAGCGTCCCCCCGGCGACAACGCGAAGACCTCAATCACCGCA
>JAOAFW010000354.1 GCA_026416065.1 Fimbriimonadales bacterium | reverse complement strand
TCGCCGTTGGCTACCTGTACATCTTGAAACTCGAACACCTCGCAGAGGAGAAAATCCACGCCCGTTCGATAGGACCCTACTCGCTGGTCACGCAGCAGCCGCTGGGTGGCAAGGCGCAGTTCGGCGGGCAACGGCTCGGCGGGATGGAAGGCTGGGCACTCGAAGCCGATGGCGCCGCCCATACCCTGCAAGAGATGCTCACCATCAAGTCGGATGATGTTAACGGACGCATCCACACCTTCGAAGCGATTATCAAGGGCGCGCCCGTGATTCAGCCATCCGTGCCCGAATCATTCAAGATTCTGGTCAACGAGCTGCGCGCGCTCGGTCTCAAGGTGCAAATCATCGACGAGAACGATGTGGCACACGACCTGCGCAGTCTCGAAGACCTCGACACGATTGATGAACCCAAACCCAAGCCGCTGCTGGAAGACCTGCCTGCCAGCGCGCTGATTGACGGCAACGCATGAGGTGAAATTGTATGGCGGACATCTCGCGAATCAAGGCACTCAAAATCGGACTCGCGTCGCCCGACGACATTCGGGCATGGTCGTTTGGTGAAGTTAAGAAGCCTGAAACGATCAACTACCGCACGTTCAAGCCCGAGCGCGACGGGCTGTTCTGTGAACGCATTTTCGGTCCCACGCGCGACTGGGAATGCTCGTGCGGACGCTACAAGCGTGTGAAAAACAAAGGGATCCGCTGCGAACGCTGCGGTGTGGAAGTGACCCGCGCGCGCGTGCGCCGCGAGCGCATGGGGCATATCGAACTCGCCGCGCCCGTGTGCCACCTTTGGTACCTCAAAGGGCAGCCGCCCAGCCCGCTCGGACTGCTGCTCGACATCTCCCCACGCCAGCTGGAGAAGGTCATCTACTTCACCAACTACATGGTGATCGACATCGACCGCGCGGGTATCGAGCAGAGCCTCGGCGACCTTCAGCGGATGGTGGAGGAAGAAAAGCGCACCTTCGACGAGGAGATTGAGCGCGTGTACCAAGAACTGGACGCGCGGCTCGAGCGCGAACTGGAACAGGGACGCGAGACGCTTACTGAGCAACAAATCGCCGAGCGCGTGCGCATGTACGAAAGCCGCAAAGAGAGCGAACGCCGCGAGCGCGCCGCGATGCTTCAGGATATGGAGAAAGCTATTGAGCGGCTCGCGAAACTCCAGCAGTACGAACTCTTAGACGAAAGCGCGTGGCAGGGCATTGAGCAGCTGTTGATTGCGGGCGCGCGCAAACTCCAGCGCGACCTCCGCCCGCTGGTGCGCGTCGGACAGGGCGCAGAAGCCATCCGCGAACTGCTCAAGCAAATCGATCTGGAGAAACCCGACCGCGAGCTGCGCGAGGAAATCAGTAAAACACAAGGCACACGCCGCGCCCGCGCTATTAAGCGGCTCGAAATCGTGGAGGCGTTCAAAAACAGCAAAACACGCCCTGAGTGGATGATTCTCGAAGCCGTGCCCGTGTTGCCGCCCGAACTGCGCCCGATGGTGCAACTCGACGGCGGACGCTTCGCCACAAGCGACCTGAACGACCTGTATCGGCGCATCGTGAACCGCAACAACCGCCTGCGCAAGATTATGGAGATTCGCGCGCCCAAGAGCATCTTAAACTCCGAGAAGCGACTGCTTCAGGAAGCGGTGGACGCGCTCATCGACAACTCCAAACGCGCCAAGCCCGTCACAGGCACCGGCGGACGCCCCCTCAAATCGCTCTCCGATATGCTCAAAGGCAAGGAGGGGCGCTTCCGCAAGAACCTGCTCGGCAAGCGCGTGGACTACTCCGGACGCTCGGTCATCGTGGTCGGTCCGAACCTGCAGTTGCACCAGTGCGGATTGCCCAAAGAGATGGCACTGGAACTGTTCAAGCCGTTCGTGATGCAACGCCTGATTCGCGATCAACTGGCGAACAATGTCAAGAACGCGAAGAACGCCATCGATCGCCAGCAACCCGAGGTCTGGAAAGCGCTGGAGGCAGTTATCAAGGAACATCCTGTTCTGCTGAACCGTGCGCCAACGCTGCACCGACTGGGTATTCAGGCGTTCGAGCCGATTCTGGTAGAGGGCAAGGCGATTCAGCTCCACCCGCTGGTGTGCCACGCCTACAACGCCGACTTCGATGGCGACCAGATGGCGGTACATGTGCCACTGTCTTTTCCTGCTCAGGCGGAAGCGCGCACGCTGATGCTCTCCACGCACAACCTGTTCAAACCTGCCGACGGCTCGCCCGTCGTGTCGCCGCTGCAGGACATCGTGCTGGGCGCATACTACCTCACGATGAACGACCCGCAACACCAGGAAGAGGTGCGCTTCCACTTCGCGAACCCCGACGAAGCGCGTCAGGCATTCGAACGCGGTGAAGCACGCCTACACGAGCCCATCAATGTACGCCTGGTGCTACCTGGCAACGAAGAGCCCGAACTGGTGCAGACCACTATAGGGCGTCTCATCTTTCAGGAGATTATGCCCGAAGGCTTGCGCTATCATCCTGAGTGGCTAAACAAGGTCTACAATAAAAAGACGCTCTCAGCGGCAATCCGTGAGGTGTATCAAACCTGCGGACACGCACGCACCGTACGCTTCTTGGACGACCTTAAGGCGCTCGGTTTCGAGTGGGGCTTGCGCGGCGGGATTACCTTCGCACTGACCGACATGGCAGTCCCCCAGCAACGCGACGCCATCCTGCAAAGAGCGGCAGAGGAGGCACGCCTCATCGACGAGCTGTTCGACCGTGGCGAGCTGACGCAGGACGAGAAGCGCCAGCGCAAGATTGAACTCTGGCAGCGCGTATACGATGAAGTCTCGAAAGTGATGCTCAAGGAACTGCGCGACGATAACCCGCTGTTTATCATCACCGATTCGGGCGCACGTGGCTCCACCAAACAGCTGGCGCAGCTGGTGGGCATGCGCGGCTTGATGATGGGCGGGTTCGACTTCCGTTCCGGCGGTGAACGCCTCGTGGAAGAGCTCCCGGTGCAGCATAACTTCCAGGAAGGCTTGACCACTCTCGAATACTTCGTATCGGGCTATGGCGCGCGGCGCGGACTGGCGAGCACGGCATTGCTCACCGCGAACGCGGGCTACCTCACGCGCCGCATGTGCGATGTCGCGCAGGACGTCGTTGTGCGCATTCACGACTGCGACACGCTCGAAGGCATCACCGTCAGCCGCATCGAGCGTGAGGGGGACCTGATTGAGACCCTGTTCCAGCGCATCCGCGGTCGCACGGCGCGACGCGACCTGCATCACCCGATTGAGAACGAACTACTCGTGCGCGAGAATGAAATCATCTCGGAGGAGGTCGCCGCTGAAATCGACGCGCTCGCGCAGGCAACCGAGCGCTTCACTCAAACCCTGCGCGAACTCGCCGCAAAAGAGGAAGGCGAGCTCTTCACCCCCGATGATGACCAGCCGCTGAAAGATCCCGTCACGGGCGAGCCGCTGCTGGAGCCTTATGACATGGTCTCGCAGGAAGTGATCGACCGCCTGCACGCGCGGCGCGATGAGATTCACGCCCTCTGGGAGAAGGCGGGCTTCGATTGGGTCGAGCACGATCGGGTGGGCGTGCCCATCCGGTCGCCGCTGACCTGCAATGCACGGCTCGGCGTGTGCGCCCAATGCTACGGGCTCGACATGGGCACGCTACGCCCTGTGGAACTCGGCACAGCAGTGGGCATCATCGCCGCGGAGTCCATCGGCGAGCCGGGCACGCAGCTGACGATGCGCGTGTTCCACACGGGCGGCGTGGCGGGCGCGGGACAGCAAATCGCCGGCTTCAAGATTGGCGGTGCACGTACCCTTGCCACGACCGAACTCGAAGAGCGCGGCGTGACACAAGAGGCGATCGACCTCGGACAGGACCAGAAGGGTGTGCTGCTCAAAGTCGCCTCGAACCTGCTTGCTAAGCCGGTTCCCCTGTTCGCTATCGAGGAGACCACGAACAGTGAGGGTGAGGAGAAGATCGAGAAGCGTACGCGCGACTCGCTACGCAAACTCGCTAAGCTCCAAGAGCCGCCCAACACGGGAATCAACCGCGTAGAGGAACTGTTCGAGGCGCGCAAGCCCAAAGGCGAGGCGATTACTGTCGACTACGAAGGCGAAGTGGTGGACATCATCCGCTCGCTCGGGCGCTGGGTGATGATTAAAGCCACTCTGCCCGTCGGCGAGCTGCTCGTGGGTAAGATGAGCCTGGAGAATGTGGAAGACCCCGGCACAGGAATCATCGTTTTGCACGAGCTGGAAGAGATTCGCCCTATGCATGTGAACCGCCTGCTGGAGGCTGGAGTAGAGCGCGTGACGGTTCTGGATGCCGTGCTTGTGCCACCACTTGGCTCGCTGGAAGTGGTCAAGGGCGACAAGGTGCTGCCCGGCGACCGCCTCACGCCCGGACCGCTGAACCCACATGAATTGCTGCGCCTGCGCGGTGTGCGTGGCGTGCAGGAGTATCTGACTCAGGAAATCCAGGCGGTCTATAAAGCGCAGGGCGTGGACATCGACGACAAACACCTCGAGGTCATTATCCGCCAGATGCTGCGCAAACGCCGCGTGATTGACCCCGGCGACGCCTACTTCCTGCCGGGTCAGACCGTCGACCGCTTCGTGTTCGAGGATGCGAACCAGAAGATTATCGCGGAAGGTGGGCGTCCGGCTACCGCCGAGTGGGTGCTGCTGGGCGTGTCAGAAGCGGCGCAACAGACCGAGTCGTTCCTCTCTGCTGCTTCGTTCCAGCGCACGGTCAAGGCACTTACCGAAGCCGCGGTGCGAGGCAAGGTCGACGAACTCGTCGGCTTGAAGGAGAACGTGATTATCGGGCGGTTGATCCCTGCAGGTACAGGCTATGTGAAGCCGCGCTTCGAACCGAAGTTCGATTGGGGCGCACGCGCTGCGGAAGCCGTTGTGGAGGCGCGTCAGCCGACGCTGGAGAGCCTCTTCGCCGAGGAACTCACTCCTGCCAACGAGGACGACACGACAGGCGCAGAAGCAACAATCACACTGTCCGAAAGCGAGTCGCCACCCGAATCAGGCGAAGACACGCCTAAGCCCCAACGCGGGCGCAAAAAGACGGATGGGTAGTTCACAAGGCTCCGCGCTGCGCTCGGAACGACGAAGCAGTTTTAGGAAGTGAACCGTTGTTCTGAGCCGACAGCGTGGAGCCTTATCGCTGAGCCATGGTTCTGTTGCCAGAACACAAGGAGCTGACTCAGGCGGCGCGTGCAGCACGCGCACATGCTTACGCGCCCTACTCGAACTACGCGGTGGGGGCAGCGGTGCGCACCGAAGACGGGCGCATCTTTACGGGCTGCAACATAGAGAACGCCAGCTATGGGCTGAGCATCTGCGCCGAGCGAGTCGCTGTGTTCAACGCCATCGCCGCAGGAGCACGGCAGATAGTGGCCGTCGCCGTTTGTACGCCCGATGGCGCAGCCCCTTGCGGGGCATGTCGACAGGTGCTGGCGGAGTTTGCGCCTGACCTCAACGCCTGTACCGTATGGGTGGTTCGCCCCGACGAAGTTGTCGCGCGCTACACCCTCGCGGAGCTGTTGCCTCAGGCGTTTCGGCTGGACAGATAACTCAGGTACACTTATCCAGAACACGCCATGAAACGCTACTACATCACGACGCCAATCTACTATGTGAATAGCGCGCCCCATATCGGCACCGCGCTAACCACGATTGTTGCGGACGCTTGCGCACGATTTCAAAAGCGGCGCGGACGCGAGGTGTATTTTCTGACAGGCACCGACGAGAACGCGCCCAAAGTGCATCGCGTCGCACAAGAGCGTGGCGTCCCCACTCAACTGTTCGTGGACGAGATGGCAGAGGTGTTCGAGCGTACTTGGAGCGCGTTGCACATCGAGTACGATGTGTTCATCCGCACAACAGAGGCGCGCCATAAGCACGTCGTGAGCGAAGTGTTTCGACGGCTGCGCGAACAGGACGATATCTACAGAGGCAGTTATCAGGGCTGGTATTGCATCTCCTGTGAAACCTTCTTCGCCAGCAACAAGATTGACGAGTCCCGAACGTGCCCCGACTGTGGAAAGCCGTTGGAGTGGCGTGACGAGCCATGCTACTATTTCCGCCTCTCCGCTTATGAGTCGCGTCTGCGCGAGCATATCAAGGCGAACCCCCAGTTTATTCAGCCCGAGGTGCGGCGCAACGAGACGCTGGGCTTCATTAATGAAGGTTTGCAGGATGTAGCGGTTAGTCGCACGGGCTCCGACTGGGGCGTGCCTGTGCCCGACGATCCTGAGAGCGGCGTGGTCTATGTATGGTTTGACGCACTGTTGAACTACCTCACCGCGACGGGCTGGCGGGAGCGCGGCGAAGGCTATTTGGATACCTGGCCCCCCGACCTGCAGCTGATGGGCAAGGACATTCTGCCCCGCTTCCACGCTACCCTTTGGCCCGCGATGCTGATGGCGCTTGGCTTACCCCTGCCTGAACGCCTCTACGGGCATGGCTGGTGGATTGTGAACAAGCAGAAGATGTCGAAGTCGCTGGGCAACGTGTACGCCCCACTGGAGGTCGCGCAATCGCTGGCTAACGCGGCAGGGTGTGAGTTGGATTACGCCGTAGATGCGTTCCGCTATTACATGCTGCGCGAGATGCCTACCGACGCCGACGCCGAGTTCAGCCTCGAGGGGTTTGAGGCGCGCTATAACGGTGACCTGGCAAACGATTTGGGCAATCTGCTCCACCGTACGCTGTCGATGATGCATCGCTATTTTGGCGGGCGCGTGCCCGACGGCGCACGGTTAGACGCGGGACTGGCAGACCTGTTCGCCCAGCAAGCGGCACAGACCACAGAAGCGTTCGAGGCAGTGGACTTCCCGCACGGACTGCGCGAAGCGTGGCAAATCATCGGCGCGGTGAACCGCTACTACGACGAGCAAGCCCCTTGGACGCTGATGAAGCAGGGCAACGCCGCACGCGCGGGACAGGTGCTGTATGCAGGGCTCATCGCCGCGCGTCTGTTGAGTGCGCTCGTGGAGCCAGTGATGCCTAAAGTTGCTCGCGAAATTGCTCGCCAGCTCAACCTCGCCGCCGTGCCCAGCTGGAACGAGGCGATTGCAGTGAACGCCTTCCCTGTAGGGCACACTCTGCAGGAGCCTAAACCGATTTTCCCCCGATTGCAGGTGAAACAGCCCGCACCCTCAACCCCCACCCCGCACGCGGGAGAGGAGGGGCGTGCGGTGTCGGCACCCTCGCCGACGAGCCACACCCATCAAGGAGTATCAAACATGCAAGACACCATCACCATCGACGACTTCAAACGACTTCAGATACGCATCGCGACGGTGAAAGCCGCCGAACCAGTGCCGAAATCCACTAAACTGCTCAAACTTACGCTGGATGTGGGCGGTGAGGAGCGCACCATCGTCGCGGGCATCGCCGAAGATTACGCGCCCGAACAGGTGGTGGGCAAGCAAATCCCCGTACTGGTGAACCTACAGCCAGCACTGATACGGGGCATCGTCTCCGAAGGCATGATGCTCGCTGCCGATGTGGACGGTAAGGCCGTCCTGCTCCATCCGGACCGTGAAATTCCCAGTGGCAGTGGCGTGCGTTAATCTTGAAACCTTTATGGGGTACACTTCAACACGCCAACAACAGGGGGCGCGACAGACATGTTTAAGGCATTAGCACGCTTCTGGAGATACTTAGTCGCGTGGGTGACGGGCAAAGTGGAGCAGCTCGAAGACCCCGAAGTGCTGCTGGATCAGGCGCGACGCGAAATGCAGGAGACCCTCGCGCGCAACCGCGAACGGGCAATCCAGGCGATTACGCAGAAGAACATGCTGCAGGCAGAGGTCGAGAAGCTGGAGCGTACGGTGCGCGATTTAGAGCGCAAAGCGGAACTTGCGCTGCAGCAGGGGAAACGCGACCTCGCACTGCAGATTGTGCGCGAGAAAAAAGCCCAAGAGGGCGCGTTGGAGACCATGCGCGCCTCGCTCCAGCAAGCCGTCGAGACCGTTGAGTCGATCAAGGTCGCCATTCGTCGTCAGGAAGAAGAAGTGCGCGTGAAAACCGCGCAGGCACTGGCAATGAAAGCTCGCTGGAAGCAAGCGCAAATCCAGACAGCCATCAATAAGGCGCTGGAGGGAATCACCGTTGAGAATATCGAGTCGAGCTGGTCAACGGCGGAGCAACGCATCCAGCGCGCTGAAGCGGAGGCGTCCGCCCGTCAGGAGATGGCGGCGCAGAGCCTGCAAGGGCGCATCGCCGCGCTGCAAGACGCGCAGATCGACACTGAGGCGGAAGAGGAACTGGAGCGCATCGAACAGCGATTGGGACTGCGCCCCGCAGCCTCCACCGACTCTGTTGCGACCAGTGCAACGACCACCGTGGAAGATACGGAAGCACTCAAGGAACTGGAAGAGCTGGAGCGCAAGCTACAGGCGGCTCAGGGCGAAAGCAACCCACAGAGTGGGGCGTAGCGATTGTAGCACGGACAGCCTGTCCGTGCTACAGTGCCCGCTGCGTGATCGTGTTGCCATCGCAGGTGATCAACACCTGCTCGTCGTCCACAACAGTCTCGATATGCACAGGGCGTCCCCAGAGTTTGACCAGATAGCGCATACAGCGCGTGGTTCGTTGCATATCGAGCGGTTTGCTGTCGTAGTGATGTTTGAGATATAGCTCGCCTCGATGCTCCCAGTCGCCATCCTCAACCGTCAGCACCGGCATGCCAAAGTTGGTCATATTGTCCACAAGCGTATTGCGCACCTTGCGCCAGTCGATCTCGTCCACAACCCACACCAGCTCTCCGTTATGCTCTTCCACGCGATAGGTGTAGAGGTCCAACTCGCGCACGAGCTTCTCGGTGAGGTATTTGTGCAGGAAGGTCTGGTCGCATTCCAGGGTGCGTACCTCGAAAAGTTTCTGCATGCCCTGCCCGACGGGGCGCTCGATGCGATAACCCATCCAGTCGGTCTCTGCCTCATCGGGGTCGATATCGCCGTTCCAGCGACGTTCGATGTCGCGCAGAACCTTATAGCCTACATAATAGGGGTTCAGGCTGGTGCGTGAACCGGGCTGAATAACCGACGAATGCATCTTACGGAACTGCACGTGCTCGTCGGGGGTAAGGGGCAATTCTTCCAGGATTTTTTCATGCCAGTACGATGCCCAACCTTCGTTTATTATCTTTGTTTTGATCTGTGGCAAAAAGTAAATCATCTCCTCGCGAATCATGCTGATAATATCGCGTTGCCAGTCTTCCAGCACGCGCGAGTGGTCGCGAATGAACAGCAGAAGATCCTTCTGCGGTTCTTCAGGGATTTTGCGTTTCTTGGGTTCGGGTTTCGCTCTGGGTTGCACCATGTAGAAGATATCTTCAAAAGTATCGCCCGTGGGCTTGGCTTCGGCTTCTTCCTGTTTGCGCGGGGGTGTGCCATAGGTGGGTAGCACAGGGTCGATATGCTCCTCAATTGACAACACAGCGTCGAGGAACTGCTCCACCACAAGAGGACCATAACGCATTTCGTAGTCGCGGATGCGCTCGGCATGCAGACGGGCACGCTCAATCATTCGACGGTCGGTATGCTCGAAGTAGATATTATTTTTGAAAAAGTCGGAGTGTCCGTACACGTGGGCAACGACGAGTTTGTGCGCAAGCATATCGTTCACATCGAGCAGGAACGCCTGGGAAGGGTCACTGTTGAATACCAGCTCATAGATGCGGCTGACACCGTACTCGTACATCGTTTTCTGCACGTGGTAGTCACGCCCGAAAGTCCAGTGCGAGAAGCGCGCGGGTAAGGCATATGAGCCAAGCTCGTAGATGACGTGTGCGGGCACGACCTCGAAATGCACTGGGAACGGGTTCAAGCCCATTTCCAGCGCTTTCTCATAAATCATTTCGATCCAGCGTTCCAGTTCTTCACGTTCTGCCTGCGTCATAGGTGCCCCCAGTGTACATGGATATTAACGCAGATAATTGTCGGCAGGTTCCTGCGGTTTCGCGAGGGAAACGGAATCGAGCCGGGCAGTGCTGCCCGGCTCGTGTAGTGTGAGATGGTTTCTGCCGATTACTGGCAGGTCTGGTCTTCGGAGTCGGTCACGCCCGTGCCGGGTACGCCGTGCAGGTCGTTGTAGGGACCGTTTGCGCCGCTGGGGGTGCTTTGAACTGCTTGCAGTTGCGCTTCGCTGGCGAGCAGGCCCTCAGGCGTTTCGCGCCAGTTGTAGTAGAAGCCGTTCGCACCCACGCGAGTCGCCTGACCGTTGTAGGCGGTGGCAGGGGTGGGGAACTGCTCACGCGGCGCGATGTTCTTCACTGCATTCCAGCGCCACCACTTCGCATGTCCATCAGCGAAGTTGATTACCAGACCTTCCTTGTGGCGTGCATAGCCCAGGAAGTTGAAGTACTCCAGCGCCGCTTGATTCTTCAGGTAGCCGTCGAACAGCATAATCGTGTTCACGGCGGACTCAAGGGCAGCGAGCTTGGTCACTGGGGTGCGCTTCTGCGCGACGGGGCAGAAATTCTCAGCGAACAGACCGAGGTTGGGAATGTAGCCAACATAGCGGAAGGTGCCGAGCGCGGGCGCGGGCGAACCTGCCGCCTGCACACGCTGAGGCCAGTCAATACCTGGACGATAGCTCGGGCAGACGAAAATGTCGACATTCTTGATATACGGCGCAAGCACATCGTAGATAGCAACCAATGCCAGCTGCCCGGCGTTGTTGCGCCCGAAGTACGCGCTCATCGGGAATGTCTCGTCGTAGTCCTGCACATACATCAGAACACTGGTAGCAATCTGCTTCTGGTTGTTGGTACACTGCGTCTGGCGGGCACTCTCGCGCGCCTGCGCAAAGACAGGGAACAGAATCGCTGCGAGAATCGCGATAATCGCAATCACGACCAGCAGCTCAATCAGCGTAAAACCCTTGCGATTCATGGTTCTGCTCATACCTCCTATAGATGTCGCTCCCGCATAATTTAAGGCAGTCCCGAATCAGCGGGGCTGCCCTCCTGGGAGTTTCTCAATTATACCCTAAATGCGGTTTTGTCAAGAGGCTACTTACAAATCCCGTATTTTTAGGGTATCGCCTTAGACAGCGGTAAGAGTAGATAGGTTCCGGGTGAAGAATCAGGTTCACGGCTCGGAATGAAAATCCCTGTGAAAGCGTCGGTCTTTTTCATTCCGAGCGCAGTGGAGCCCAAGCGGCTACAGAATTTCCGAAGCCGTAATAATACTCTGAGCAATGTCCTTCATCGTTTTGTTCTGATTGCGCGCCATGAAGTGGATCCGGCGGAACGCTTCCGATTCGCTCAGTCCCAGTCGATCCATCAAGATGCCCTTGGCGCGTTCAATGAGTTTGCGAGTCTCCAAGGCTTCTTGAAGTTCGCGTACTTCTTTATCTTTCGCCTGCATTTGTTGGAATCGGGTGAGCGCGACGTTGATGGCGGGCGCGAGTTCCTGCTTGCGGAAAGGTTTGAGCAGGTAGGCATATGCGCCGGCGGCAGTCGCTTGATTGACCAGTTCCTCCTCCGCATACGCGGTGAGGAACACGATGGCGCAGGGGTGCTGCGACACAATCTGTCGTGCTGCCTCAATACCGTCCATCAACGGCATGCGGATGTCCATAACAATCACATCAGGCTGCGTCTGGATGGCGATTCGGACCGCATCTTCTCCCGTCTCCGCCTCCCCGACGACTTCATAGCCCAGCTGTTCCAGCTGGGTACGCACCATCAATCGGGTGAGCTCCTCATCCTCTGCAACCATCACGCGGATTGGTGATTTGTGCATTTCCATAGTTCCCTCCATCTCTCTCGCTAAATTCGCTCCGCTTGTTGAGCTGTGTAGCGCCGCGCCATCTCCAGTTTCCCTGCAGTAGTATAGCAGGGGCTTTCGGGTGTGATAGGAAGTTGTACCACATCGTTGCTGAAGGCAGACTGGTAAATGGCGGTGATCAGTTCCAGGGCGCGTCGTCCTTCCGTGGCGGATACGCGCGGCTCGCGCTTCTCCACAACACTAAACACAAAGTCGTGGATTTCGGCGGTATGACCGGGTATGTCTTGCTCGGGTACAGTACGACAAGCTTCTGCGATCTGCAGGTGGCGCTCCTCCTGACGGGAGTGGGGGCGGAACGGAAACATCTGGATAGAGCCGTTTGCGCCTAAAATGAGCATCCGACTGGAGTCGGCTTCCAGCTCAGCACAGGTCGAGGCGCAAAAACTCGCCTTCATGCTATCCCAGTACAGCGTCGCCAAACACCAGTCCTCCACTTCAATTTTGTGAGCGATGGTGTCAATTTCAGCGTAGACACGCTGCGGCATTCCCAGCAGGTAGATAAGCAGGTCGATGTGATGGGTTGCCTGATTGATGACTGCACCACCGCCCTCGGTTGCCCATTTACCACGCCATGTGTTTTCGTAGTACATCGGGCGTCGCCACCAAAGGCAGCTCGCCTCGGCGTAGAAGGGTTTCCCGATTAGACCGCGTTCCAAGATGAGTCGCGCACGCTGCACATCGCTCTCAAAACGCAACTGGAACACTACGCCCAGATTGCGTTTCGCTTTCTGCGCAGCGCGAATCATCGCGTCCGCCTCCTCCAAACTGATAGCCAGCGGTTTCTCAACCAACACATGTTTGCCTGCCTGCAGTGCTGCAATTGCAATTGGAGCATGGAGGTGATGCGGTAAGCACAGACTCACGACCTGGATATCGTCGCGCTTGAGAATCTCATCGTCTTCGCTGCTCCAGACCGGAATCTCGAAGCGACGCGCAAACGCGCGGGCACGCTCCTCGTCGATGTCAGCAACGCCGATCAGTTGGGCTTTGGCGCCGAGCATCTGATAGGCTTTTGCGTGCGCCGCCGCAATGCCGCCTGCCCCGATAATCCCTACGCCTACCGTATCCATCGCCTGCTCCCGGTCAAGTCCAGTCTTCTGGGACGCGAGCCTGCCTTTATTGTACCCGTTTCTCTATGCCGGCTGTGCAAGTCAAGGTATACTGCAGGCGATGACGCCGTTTTTTTACGATTCGGCGATAGAGCAGTACCAGTTCAGCGAGTCGCACCCGCTGAAACCACAGCGGCTCATATTGCTGCGGGCGTTGATGGGTGAGTATGGGTTAAGCGACCAGCTAAACTGGCGAGTACCACCGCCAATAGACGAACAGGAGTTGCGTCGTGTTCATACGCCGGAGTATATCGAGGTGGTGCGCCAGCTGAGCGCGGGCGCGCCGGTGATGGAAGCGCATCGGTGGGGCTTTTCAGCATACGGGGACAATCCGCCATTTTTAGGCATGTGGGAAGCGGCGTTGGCGTACACCAGTGCGACGGTCGCTGCTGCATATGCCGTGCGCGACGGGGCACCGCTGGCGATTAATATCACGGGTGGGCTACACCACGCCATGTCCGACCGAGCCAGCGGGTTCTGCGTGTTCAACGACCCCGCCATCGCCGTCGCCATCCTGCGGGAGCGATTCGAGCGCGTAGCGTATCTGGATATCGACCTGCATCACGGCGACGGCGTGCAGTGGATCTTTTATCAAGACCCCAGCGTGTTGACCGTCTCGATCCACGAAAGCGGCAAGTGGCTCTTTCCGGGCACTGGGTTTGTGAACGAGTTAGGCGAGGGCGAGGCGGAAGGAACTTCTGTTAATATTCCGCTTGCACCCTATACCGACGATGCAATCTGGTGGGAGGCGTTTCAGGCGGTGGTGCCACGAGCATTCGAGCAGTTCCAGCCGCAGGCGTTGGTGTTGCAGATGGGCTGTGACCCGCATTACTTGGATCCGCTGGGACACTTAAGCCTGACGGCGCAGGGATGGCTCCGCGCAGTGCAGTGGGCGCAGTCGCTGGGGTTGCCGACCGTGGCGTTGGGAGGCGGAGGCTATAACTTGACCACTGTGCCCCGTATGTGGACGCTGGCGATTGCGACTTTAGTGGACATGGAACTGCCCGATGCCACGCCCGAATCGTTCATCTGGCACGAGCGCATCCCGACCTTGACCGATCATGTTCTGCCCAGCATTGAGCCCGCCGATCGGGAGTACGCCCGACGCTACGCCGAGCAACAGATCGGTTTCTGGTGGCGGTATTGGGGGTAGTTAGCCCCTCATACCCTGCTGCACCAGCGTTTCGGCATTCTCCAGGTTATGCGCAACCGCGTTCAGGAACTCTGCACCACCTACGCCGTTGACTAAGCGATGGTCAAAAGTCAGCACGAGGTTGACATGCGGCACGCCATCAACAGGGAACGCCTCGCCCGCGAAAAGGATCGCCACAGCCGGCGAAACCAGCACGGGGATGGCATCCACCATCTGGTAGCCGCCCATATAGGTTAGCAGGAGCTGGATGCTGGCGTCCGCCTGATCCTCGCCTGCACGCGCTTTGCGGATCTGGCTCTGCAGCGTGCGCACGAAACTCACGAAATCGAGCGCGGAAGCGTTTTTCACCAGCGCAGTCACTAACTCGTCGCCCGGACGCGCGACAGCAATCCCCAGGTTCACATGCTGGTACTGGCGCAGGGTCTCCTCACCCACAAGCTGGGAACGGAATTTGGGGTGTTGCAAAGTCGCCTGCGCCGCGCAGTAGGCGAACACCTGAAATTCGGAAGGCTGGACGGGCGCGTTCGGGTCTGACTTGAACCGCTCGACGACGCGCCACAGGGCGTCCCATCGCGCCGGTCGGCGCAACACGGCGGGCACCACCAGCTGGCTGCTGCGCTTGATACGATAGATAAAGGTGCGTTGCTGCTGGGGCAGTGGGTAGTCGACGTATTCCGCACCTGCCACTGTTTCGGAGCGCCCCGCCAGGTAGGCGTCGATATCTTCCGGCATCAGTTTGTTGCCGGAAGCCGCGGGGATTCGGCGCAACTCTTCTTCGGAGATGCCCTTTTGCCGTGCGTAGGCACGGGTACGGGGTGGGATGGTCAGTTCGAGGCGTGCGCCCACCGCGACGGGTTCGCGCGGTACGGCAGGCGCGGCAGGTGCAGGCTGGGGCGCGTGCGCCGCAGGCGCAGCCACCTCCACGACGCCCTCCACCTCCATCCGTGCAATCGGCGCGCCAATCGGCAAAATGTCGCCCTCTTTAGCCAGCCACTCCACAATCACGCCCGCGTGGGGACTCTCTACTTCAACATTTGCTTTATCGGTCTCCATTTCGTAGATATGTTCATCTCGCTCCACACGGTCGCCCGGTTGCTTCAAAAAGCGCATCACGCGCACTTCTTGCAATCCTTCGCCTAACTGCGGTACGATTACCTCAACAATCGCCATCGATAGACGCCTCCTACGGGAACAGATTGTACCCGTTTCGGGTATAGTTCGATGTACGGAGACGACCACCATGCGAACTTTATGGATTGCAGCAGTAGTTTTGGCGGCGACGGCAACGGGCGTAGCCCAGCAAGACGCGAAAGCGTTCCTCAAACAGGTACAACAGAAATACCGCAACGCGAAATCGTGGGAAGTGAACATCGATATGACGGTGGAAATGAGTTTCGGGGGCAACTCGAATAAACAGCAGATGAACTCCACAATCGCGATGCAGCGTCCCAATCGTGTGGCGGCGAAGATTGGTGCCAGCGCGTTCAGCCCGCCTCGCGAAGTCTATTCGGATGGCAAGACGGTTTACGAATATGTCCCGGCAGCAAAGCAGTATCTCAAGCGTCCTGCTCCACCCGATCTGAAAGGTGGCAACTCGCGCTTGCTGGGAGAGGCGGGTATGCTGATGGGCATCGCTGACCAGAACCTCGACGAACTCGGTCCAAACTCGAAAGTTCAATTTCGCGGTACGCAGACGGTCGGCGGAAAGCAGACCCGCATCGTGGAGATTACCGACTCGCAGGGCAACGCCTCAGTGAACCTCAAGCTCTCTATCGGTGCGCAGGATCAACTCATCTATCG
>JAOAFW010000296.1 GCA_026416065.1 Fimbriimonadales bacterium | reverse complement strand
CGTCGGCAGCGTCAGATGTGTATAAGAGACAGTCTCTGGACAGTGGACATCCTGCTTGAAGGCGTGCATTTTCGCATGGACTGGATTGATGCGCGTTCGCTGGGCTGGAAGTCGCTGGCGGTGAACCTCAGCGACATCGCGGCGATGGGCGGCGAACCTGCAAGTGCGCTGCTTTCCATCGCGTTGCCCCCACTCTATACAGGCGAGTGGCTGGACGCTTTTTTGGAGGGCTTCACGGAATGCGCCCGTACCTTTCAGACCGCTCTTGTCGGCGGTGATACGAACCGGGCAGAGCAGATGGTCATCGATGTCTCCGTGTTGGGAACGTTAGAAGGATGCCCTGTACTACGCCGCGGCGCGCAGGTCAGGGACTGGATTCTGGTGACGGGCGCACTGGGTGGCTCACGGGCAGGACTGGAGTCTCTACTGGCAAGCAGGGGACAAGACATTGATTTGACGCCCCACTTTCGCCCTGTTCCGCGCCTCTCTGCGGGCGCGTTGGCGCGAGAACTCGGCGCAACCGCGATGATGGACCTCAGCGACGGACTTGCCGCCGACCTGCCGAAGCTGCTCCGCGCATCCGCTAAAGGGGCAATCGTCTACCCGGCGCAAATTCCTGTCCACACAGCTGCGCTCCAGTGGGCGCAGGCGCGCGGCTTGGACCCGGCGCAGTTCGCAATTGCAGGGGGCGAGGATTACGAGCTGCTCATCACCGCGCCGCCGATGGTGGCGCAGCACATGCTAAAGCGGATCCCGCAGGAGACGGGCGTCCCTCTGAGCGTTATCGGCGAAGTGATTGAGGCGCGTGAACTCTGGCTCCAGCACCCAGATGGCAGGCGCGAGTCGTTTGCCATCGCAGGCTGGGATCACTTCACGGATTGAAACCCGCCTGCAACGCGGAGTTAGCCGTCTCTGCCTGAACCTGACGCGCCGCATCCTTTGCGGCGTCGGTGAGGCTGGCGGGCAACACCCCTAACCCGATTAGCCCTAAGATGCACGCCAGCAGGCAGGCGACCATCGGGGCAGGAACCCGCCACGGCACCGTAGCGACACGCGGTTCGGCGTACAGGCTGAAAGTCAGGCGTAGATAGTACGCTGCGCCGATAACACTGGTCAATGCCAAGACGAGTGCAAGGAGTGTTTGATTCGCTTCAATCGCCGCGAAAAAAAGATACCATTTGCCCCAGAACCCGGCTGTGGGCGGGATGCCCGCCAGCGAGAGCATCAAGATCGCCATTGCGTGCGCTGCGAAGGGGCTACGCCGATACAACCCCTGCAACGCCTCCACAGTGGTTGTGTCCCCCGCCCGCGCCATCAGCGAAAGGACGCCGAACGCGCCCACCGTCATCAGGCTGTAGGCGCCCAGATAGTAAATCATGCCCGCAACTCCCGTTGCGTTCGCGCTCACCAGTCCGATGGCGAGATACCCGGCATGCGCGACACTGGAGTATGCCAGCATCCGCTTGGCGTCGCGCTGAATCAGCCCAGCCGCATTACCCACCACCATCGACAACACACTCAGCCACCACACCAGCGGCGTCCAGAGTTCCCAGAGCGGTGCGACGCTCACCATTAAGCGTATCAACACCCCAAAAGCAGCGACTTTCACCACCGCCGACATATAGGCGGTTGCCACGGTCGGCGCGCCCTGATACACATCGGGCGTCCACAGGTGGAATGGAACCAGCGATGCTTTGAACCCAAGCCCAATCAGCAACAGCACCACACTCGCTGTCAACAGCGCCACAGACGCGTCGCCCTGTTTCGCCGACGCCCAGGTTTCAGGAAGGTAGCGGATATCTACATTCCCCTGTGCACCGTAGAGCAGCGCAATCCCATACAGCAGAAACGCTGAGGCGAACGCTCCCAGCAAAAAATACTTTAGAGCCGACTCTTCGGAGCGCGCCTCCGTGCGCGACAAGCCCGACAACACATAAAGCGACAGAGAGAGCGTCTCCAGCCCGATAAACATCACTATCATGTTGGTTGTGGTCGCCATTGCCATCGCGCCCGCGCTGGCAAACAGCAACAGAGGGTAGAACTCGCCGTAGCGCAAACCGCGCGCCTGCAGATACTCCTCGGAAAACAGCAGCGTGAGCGCGGTTGCGCCTAAAATCGCAAGGCACAGGATCGTGCCCAGCGCATCGGACACAATCGTCTCACCAAAGGTCACCACGCTAATTTGCCACACCGCGAACTGAAAATAGGCAGCGATGGATAAGCCCAACAGACCCACAACGATCAGCGGTGTACGTTGAGTGCGCGGCAAAAACAGCTCTACTACCAAGGTCAACAACGCCGTGGCGACCACGATACCTATCGGCGCAAGCGCACTCCAAGTGATTTCGGGTTTGAGAAACGCTTCCATGCACCCATAGTATACCTTTTCGCGGAATTGGCTTGCAGAATTGGCAGGGGATATCCAAAAAGTGGGGTATAATCATGGCAATTACCCTTTGGGTTCCTTGAAGGAGGATAGGCTTCCTTGTGCCTCGAAGCTCTCTCACTTTATCGCTTTATTCCGCTGTTGGTAGGCTACGGCTATGCGATACTTAGGGTTTTGTGGGCTTCTGGCAGGGATAGTTGGCGCAGGGGTCGCCCAGCCTGTGCGCACGCCCGACGGGATGCTGTGGGCAGGAACGACCTTCTCGATTCGCGCAGTCGCGACAGTCAATAACCAGTCAGTTTCACTGTCTAACCAGGCTGACGTTTCCGTCGGCGCCGTGATTCAGTGGCGGGTGCTGCTGGAGACGCCACCGGCACAAACCGTTCCAGGATCCGAGGGCTGGTTCACGCTGTTGCTGACTAATCGTAGCAATGCAGTCGACGCGCTCCAGCTGCGCTTGAAATCTGCAGAGAGCGCCGATGTGAGTCCGTGGAATTTCGCTCTGTTGGAACAGCGCGAAGATGGCTCGGGGTTTAACAACGGCAACCTGCTGACCGGCGCGACCTCGCCCCTGATGCCGGGTGAAACGCGACGATTGTTCCTGCGAGCGCGTCCTCCCGGCAACCGCAACACGGACGGCGCCTTTCTGAACTGGCTGGGAATCTCGCAACGCCAGGCGTCGCTTACTTACCAGCGAGACCTCGCTGTCGGGGTTGAGGTGAATCGCTGGACGCATACCGCGACCTCCACGCCACCAAATCACCGGATTGTTGGCGAACCGTACTTAATACAGGGGAGACTCTACTGGCTTAGCTGGGATGGACAGGTGCTGCGACTCTATCGTACCCCCAATCCACTGAGCACCAGCGTCACCTTCTCCAACAACGTGAGCACTGAAGCGCGGATTAGCATGCCCGCGCCTGCTTCTAAGGCAATCTTGATAGGCAACCGCTGGTATTTGCTCACGCAGTCGGGGCGGGTGGTGTTTTTCAACTTGGCTCAGGCACAAGGCGGTGCTTCCATAGCGGCGCAGTCGTTAAACCTCCCGGATGGTGTTTCGCCTGAGCCCAACCTGCCTTTTATCCAAGTCGGCGACCATCTTTGCTTCGTAGACCGACAGAGTCGGATCTGGCTGGTTCATACAGGAACCCATCTCTTCACCGAAGTCGTTGCGTTCTCGAATCAGCCCGTCACCGCACTGAGTGGGTTGTACGAAAGTGTGTTCGCGGTGGGGCGCTCCGACGGGCGAATCGACATCTACATGGGTTCGATTCCTATCTTGCAAGGGCTGCGCATGCCGGACGCGACTCGTCAACCTGTAGCCTTTATCGGCTTCTCCGACCCATTTCTGCTGGTTATTGCGGGCAACACACTCGGAGTTTACCGCCCTGATAACGCGAAATGGCTCTGGTATTATGCACTGGATAGCCCTGCCGCCTCAAACCCCGTCTACGACGCGCGGCAGGGGGCTTGCTATGTGCTAACCCAAAGTGGGCAACTGTATGGTCTCGATCTCGGGCGTGGCACTTTGTTGCCCCTGTATCCGCAACCCCTCTTCAACGGGACAACCGTATCGAGAGCGGTGTTGGGTTGTCTTGCAAGGGCAGACCGGGATGTGTCCTATCTCTACCTGCAGGCGCAATTGACCGATGGTTCCGTGCAAACGATGCTCATTACTGGGATAAACCCTCTGAATCGCTTTGTGAACACCCAAATCCCTGTAAACGCCTCAATCGGAAGTTGCTGGCTGTTCACGGGCGAACAAAGTCGCGATCTCGCGCTCTGCTGGGCGCCATCGGGTGCTGGAAGCAACGGCGTGTGCGGAGCCATCTACGGCTTCCAGCTCCAGTAGCAGGTACAATATGCCTTGATGTGGGCAATCGAGACGCGCAACCTGCGCAAAGTGTTCCGACCGCTGCTCGGCGGTAAGCCGATTGTGGCGGTCGATAACCTTAATTTGCAAGTGCCAGCAGGAACGGTGTTCGGTTTCCTCGGACCCAACGGCGCGGGGAAAACCACGACCATCCAGATACTGATTGGGAATGTATACCCAACTGCGGGCGAGGCGTTCGTGTTGGAACATCGCGCAGGTGCGCTCGCCGCCAAACGCAAGCTGGGCTTTCTGCCCGAAAAATTTCAGTTTCACGATTTCCTGAGCGCAGAGGAGTTTCTGCGAATGCACGGACGCCTCGCCAAAATGGATGGCGCAAAGCTGCAGAAACGCATCGACGAGGTGCTGGAGCTGGTCGGGCTTACTGAACGGCGCAAAAGCAAGATCCGCGAGTTTTCCAAAGGCATGCAGCAACGAATCGGACTGGCGCAGGCGATAATCCATGACCCTGACCTCGTGATTCTGGACGAGCCAACCTCCGCTTTAGACCCGCTTGGACGACGGCGCGTGCGTGAAGTGGTGCAATATCTGAAAGAACGAGGCAAGACGGTCTTTCTAAACTCGCACCTGCTGTCAGAAGTGGAACGCAGCTGCGACGAGGTGGCGATTATCAACAAGGGGCGCGTTGTCAAGCAGGGCACACTGGACGAGTTGCTGGTGAATCGCTCGGTTGTGAGCATCGAACTCAAAAAGGTCGAGCCGCGGGTGCTGGAAGCGATGGCGCGCGTGGCGCATAAGGTACAGCCGATTGATGAGCGCAGGGTGACCGCTGAGGTCGCTAATGAGGACACTGTACCCGACTTGGCGCGGGCGATTGTCGAGGCAGGTGGCGCACTAATGGGGCTGCAGGCGCACCGCGAGACGCTGGAAGACCTGTTTATCCAAATTGTCGAGGGCGAGGGCAAGTAGCGATGGGCGTAATCGTAGCATTGACGCTCAAAGAGGCGATGCGCCGACGAGCGTTTCTGGGTACGCTGATTATTCTGGTCGCGTTGTATGGGCTGACATTCCTGCCGCGCGCGTTCAAGGAGGCGTTTGGCGGCGACGAACGGCAGTTCGAAATCGGCGTCAACCTCGCCGTGCTGTTCGGGGTGGACATTATAAAGTTCTTCTCGGCGGTGCTGGCGATTCTGCTTTGCTCGGGCGCGATTACAGCGGAGATCGAGCGCGGCTATCTGGCGGCGATACTGCCTCGCCCGCTCCATCGATGGGAATTATATCTGGGCAAGTGGCTCGGCGTGATGCTCTTCAGCGCGGCGAACGCCACGCTCTGGACGGCGATGCTCTGGATCTCCGTCGCGATCCAGGGCGAACCGCGCGTGGAGATGTGGCAAGCGTTGCCCTATGTGTTGCTTTACCCCGTGTTGTACGGCACGCTTGCGCTCGCGCTTTCCAGCTTTCTGGGTGCGTCCATCGCCTCGATGTTCACGGTCGCAGCAGGCGCGTTTGCGTATTTCTCAGACCATTTTCTACGCCCCATCGCGGCGTTCTTCAACGTGAAACTGCTTCAGCAGCTCGTTTGGCTTTCGGAATGGGTCCTGCCGATGGCGACTTTAAAGCGACTGGTGCAAGCGCGTGTGGATACCATTCTCCCGCCGGGCATGGGCGACGCGCCTCCCTTCGCAGCGGAGGAAGTCTTGCGTTTTCTCAAGCCCGAAGTTCAGACGCTGGATGTAGCGTATGTGGGTGTCTACATTGGGGTCGCACTCTTGTTAGGCGTGACAATTTTCTGGCGCAGGGATGTGCAATAGCTAAATCCGCTCCAGCCCGCACCAGTCGCGCAACACGCCGTCTGCGCCGCGCTCACGAATCATTTGCTGCAGCTGTTGTGATTCAGAGTCTGCAGGGTCGTTGTACGCCAGTGCAGCGAGGATTGCCCTCCGAAACGGGGTAGGGTCTTCGCCCTGCGCTACGAGTAATTTGTATGCGCCCACCAGACGGTCGTCGGGGCGGAGTTTGCGCAGTGGCTCGCGAGCGACGCGGGCGATGGGGTCGTCTAAGTGGGGGTCTTGGATGCGCTGCAGGATGTCCTGCACAGTCTCGTAATGCTCGGCGGGGTCAAACGGGTGCAACTTGAGGAACGCGCGCGCGAGTGCGTTCGCGCCCTGCACAAACAAGGCGTGGATTTCGGGGTCTTGTAGCGCGTGCTGAATCGTGCGGTAGCCACGCTGCGCTCCCAGATAGGCAATCAGTGCGTGCAAACCGTTGTGCAGATAGAGTTTGCGTTGCATATAGAGTTCAAACGGACGCACAGGCTGCAAACCGATAAGGGGAGGCGGCTCGCCTATCAGAGCGTCGGCGTCCACAGGCAGCTTGCTGTAGCGGTCTACGCGCACGCCGGGCGGGTCGCCCGGCAGCTCCGCCACTGCCTGACGCCCGATGATACAACGCACCAGACCAAGCAGTTTCAGCACAGGTCGCTCGTCGGGGTTTAGAGTGTGAAGCAGTGCATCGCGCAGAACGGCGTCGGCGTTGAGAGCGTTTTCGCCCAGCAACAGGTTAATGGGTTTGGGGTTTCCAGAGGCGCGACGGCGCAATCCCGCAATAATCAGGGGGTTCAGGCTCGGCAGGGCGTTCAGCCCAACTGCAGTCGAGGCAAACCCTGCATGAGCAAAGGCATCGGCAACAGCGTCTACATCGGCGGTGTGAATCGCGGACACAGGCGCAATGGTTTCGCGACCCCCATCTGTCCACTCAATCCAGCACGAACGATGGCGGTTGAGGCTCTCTACAACCTCGAGCCTCGACTCCACAAACACGGTTTCAAAGCCGGAGCGAGCGTAGAGTTGGGCGAGGAAGCCCCGCCCAATCTTGCCCGCTCCGAACTGCACCGCCAGCAACACAACACACCCCTTGAGGGCTTAGTTGTCACCCACCGCGCCGAAGTTGAACAGCACAGTGAGCAGGTCCGCGTCGTCCACGATGCCGTCGCCGTTCAAATCGGCCAGTGTGTTATTGGAACCGAAGTTGAACAATACTTGCAGCAGGTCGGCGTCGTCGATCACGTTATCCTGATTCAGGTCGCCGTTCACTAAGTCGAACACCAGCCCTGATACATCGCTGTTGAGCGAGACGCCGCGCACGATGCGGCGCAGGCTGGTGGGTGCACGCACCGCGATATCCACCGTGCCGCCCATGATTGCGGTGTAGGTAGTGAACTGCCCTGCGTTGTTCGTGTTGAAGGTGCGCTGCGACTGCAAATTCTGCGTACCCGCCTGGAAGATTTGCATCCGGAACGGCACAACAGAGAGGTTCTGACGAGCAAAGTTCACACGCCCCGAAATGAAGCGTCTCACAGGCGCATAGTCCGTAATCAACACATCGTACCAGCCACCTGCGCGTCCGCCTGCGTAGCTGAACCCTTCCACGCGGATGTAGTATATCCCAGCGGGCAGATTGCTCAGCGATACGCGCGAGGTGAAGGGGTTGAACGGGTCATGCGAGTCGTCATCATTGGTTCCGTTTGGCAGTGGATTGAAGGCAGAGTCGAAGACCGTGATAATTGTATCTGTCGCACCGAAAGTATACACCGTGAGGTTGCCCGCGCCAATCTCGATACGGTAGTGGTCCAGGTCGGTTTGACGATAGCGTAGAAAGGCATTCGGGATGAGCGTGAAGTCGTCGGCAAGGTTGCCTATTTCGGTGGCGGTGGCGAAAGTCTCGTTAGTGCCCCCCACCTCATAAGGGTCGTAGTCAGGGGCAGTGCTACCCTCGAAGACGCGCAGGGTATAGCGAAACCGTGCCAGAACGCCTGAAGACGCTATCGAGCGCACTTGCACGAAGTAGGTTCCTGCGCTCAGTGAAATTGTGATTGCCGAATCTGCGTTCGTGAACGAGGTATCGCGGTTGCCACGGTTATTGTTGCCGAGTTCGTCATCATCGTTCTCGGCAATCAGGATGCCACTGACATTATAAAGCGTTAACACGGAGTCGAGCGTGCAGTCCACACGGAACGAATAAGTTCCCGATTGGGTTAACTGCACGCGGTAAAAATCCGTATCACCGTCAGGGTTAATCAGACCACGCACGATTTTCACACGCCGCACGTTGTTGGCGTCTACACCCACCGCTCCGATGTCTTGTGCGGTGGCGATGTTGTTATTTGCCTCATTCTCCGTAAAGAAATCCAGTTGGGGCGACTGCGCCACGCTAAGCGCGAGAGTCGCTACGAAAGATCCAAACAGACTTGCTATTCTCCTCATCGTCATAGGCTCCTTTCCCGCGCCTCTATTATAGCACACTTCGCTCGTCAGAGGTAGCCCTTCTCGCGTAAACTGGTATAGTTCCCGTCGCCGAGGATGAGGTGATCGAGCAGTTCCACGCCGAGCAGCTCGCCCGCCTCTTTCAGACGTCGGGTGATGGCGATGTCTTCGGGGCTGGGGGTTGGATCGCCGCTGGGGTGGTTATGCACGGCGATCCAGCTGGCTGCGCCCTCGCGGATGACCACTCGATAGACCTCGCGTGGATGTACGAGGCTGCTGTCCAGGGTGCCAATAGAGACGGTCTCAGTGCGCAGTACGCGGTTCTTGGCATCCAGCATCACCGCCAGAAAGTGCTCGCGCCGTTCGCCCAGCAGTTGCATATGCATCAGCTGGTACACATCTTCGGGGGAGCGAATCTGAGGCCGTTCGTGGAACTGGCTGAGCGCGACGCGCCTGCCCAGTTCCATCGCCGCCGCGATTTGCGTCGCTTTCGCCAGCCCCATTCCCTTGATGTTTGCCAGTTCCTGTACGCTGGCGTGCATCACGCCGCGCACGCCCCCGAATTTTTGCAGTAGGTGCTGCGCCAGTTGCAAGGCAGACATCTGCGTCGTGCCTGTGCGCAGTAGGATTGCCAGCAGTTCGTACTCGCGCAGGCTGGACGCACCCCAATGCGCCAGCTTCTCACGCGGGCGTTCTTCGGGGGGTAGTTCGCGAATCGTGGTGTAGCGTTGCAAGTCCATCACAGCCACCGCTTAAGCCGCGTATGCGCGAAGTCGAGTAGCGAGTGCGCCGCGCCGCCTGCCACCAGTCCGATCAGCAGCGCCCACACCTCGCGCTGGTAAATGAAAATCCAGTCTGTTGCGTGGAGCAGCCAGCTATGGGCATCCACCTGCAGTGCCAGTCCAATCCGCGCCAGAATCCAGTTCAGCCCATAAGTGAGTAGCACCAGCATTCCAATCAGGTACACCACGCGCAAAATCGGTCCCACGCCCAAGCCATGCGAGACCCAGCTGCGATGCGGCACGATTTTTTGATAGGGCAACCAGACAATGCGCAGCGGTCCCCAGCGACGGTACGCACTGGATTGCACATCGAGGTCGCTGGAGAGCCAGATGCCCGAAAAAGTATAGCTGGCAATCGCCAGCCACGCCAGTGGACGCGCTTCCGGGGGCAGGTACATCCCTGTCAGCGGTATCGCCCCCAGCGCCGTGCCTATGGTCACCCAGTCGTGCACTTTGCCCGACGGCATCTCAGGCGCGCACTGCCTCCTGCATTTTTTGAATGGCGCGTGATTCCAGTTGACGCACGCGCTCTTTACTCAATCCAAGACGTTTACCTACCTCCTCGAGGGTCATCGGCGGCTCGCCTGCTAAGCCGTAGCGCAGGCGGATAACAGCGCGCTCTCGCTCGTTCAAGCGTTCCATCAGGCTTTCCCAATCGACTACCCGCTCCCATTCGGCTTCGGTTTCATCGGCGATGAGGTCGCCCAGCACGGAGCCTTCACTGTCGTTGATAGGCATTTCCAAAGAAATAGGTTTGGCAACGGCGTGCATCAGTTCGCGCACCTGTTCTGGATTGAGTTTCGCGCGTTGCGCCACCTCATGCACGGTTGGCTCGCGTCCCAGTTCCTGTTGCAGTAGTGCGGCAGTCTGGCGTACTTGCTGCAATACCTTCGACATGTGTTGCGGCACTCGAATCATCGAGGCTTGCTCCTGCAACGCGCGGGAAATAGCGTGTCGAATCCACCAAGTAGCGTAGGTGCTGAATCGGCTGCCGCGTTTGGGATCGAACTGCGCCACAGCACGCATCAGCCCCAGGTTCCCTTCCTGGATCAGGTCGATCATCGATAGCCCGCGCCCCGTGTAGTGCTTTGCCACAGAGATGACTAAACGCAGATTCGCCTGTACCAGCAGTTCGCGGGCGCGTTCGTCGCCTTCGGCGGCACGGATTGCCAGTTCGCGCTCCTGTTCCATTGACAGCAGGGGTGCGCGCGCCGCTTGCTGTGCCCACCACTGCACGGTGTCCTCCAGAATCTCCTGTTCGACCTCCTCGATAAATCGCTCAGCACGTTCGGATGCCTGCCGCAGCTCACGCTCGGATGCTTCCGCCTCGTTCAGTACCCGCAGCCCCTGCGATTCGAGATACTCCAGTATCGTCTCAACAGCTTCGGGGTCCAACTCCATCCCTGGCATCAGCGCCAGCAGCGCCTCTATTGTCACGTACCCGTGTTGTCGCCCACTCTCGATCAAAGCTCGCAACTCATCCGATTCCAACCAGTGTTCCATGACCAGACCTCCGTTTAATCTATAGATTCGACACGGATGCGCCAGTATTCCTGCAACTTTTCGGTGTTTTGACGCTCGGCGTCTTCGTGAGCGGGCTGCTGAGCGATTTCGGTTGCGAGGCGCAAGCGTTTTTGTCGCAAGGCATGCTCCTTGAGACGCTGGATACACCCCAGCGCCCATTCGGGGTTCATCGGCGGCGACTCTTGCATCAGGAGCGCGGTCAGCAGGTCTTTGAGCGGTTCTTCGTCAATCTGGTGAAGTAGTTCCCCTGGGTCGTAGTGGCACGGCGGTTTGGGCAACGCACGCAACCGTTCGGCTAACTGTGCATGCAGCGGAATTTTCCACTCGATTTCAGGCAAGTGTTCCAACGCGACTGCGGCAGATTCTTGGTGAAGGGTAGCGCGAAGGGTCTCACTCTCGGCTTGAAAAACCGCTTTGGGGATAGATAAGCGCGGCGCATCAGGCGGCTGTGGAGCGTTTTGGGCAGGCGGTTCCGCCGAGCGGTTTCGTCGGCGCGCGCGCAGGCGACGGCGCAGCTCTTGCTGCAGTGCCTGCAACGCGGCTTGAGGGCTGGTCAGGTACGCGGCTGTCAAGGGCGCGAGCCGTTCTAAACACGCCACCCGGTCCAGCTCGCTGGATAAGTTGGCTGCCCAGTCCAGCCCGCGCTCCACCATGAGCGATTTCGTAGCTGGCTCCAGATCAATCGGGTTGCGCTCGTCTGCTAATTCCCGCACAATCTGCTCGATTCCGAACAGGGCGACTGGCGTAGCAGCATCCAGGGCACGTTGCAACGCATCCGCACCTTGCGTGCGCAACAGGCTGTCGGGGTCTTCGCCAGCGGGTAAGTGAACTACAAAGGTGGGGATACCCGCTTGCATCAGCACTTCACCTGCCCGCAGCGCAGCCCGCACGCCCGCGCTGTCTGAATCAAACATCAGGTACACGCGCTCCGCCAGTCGCTTCAAGCGTGCTGCGTGGTCGTCGGTGAACGCCGTGCCCAGCGTCGCGAGACTATGGGTGAAGCCGTACTGATGCAACATAATCAAATCCAGATAGCCCTCTACGATAATTGCAGCACGCTGTTTTAGGATTTCGCCGCGCGCCCGATGCCAGCCGTAGAGGGTGTTGCGTTTCTCAAACAGGGGCGTTTCAGGGCTGTTGAGATATTTCGGCTCGTCGTTGCCCATTGTGCGCGCGCCGAATGCGACCACACGCCCGGCAGCATCGTGAATAGGAAAAGTGATGCGGTTGCGAAATCGGTCGTAATAGCCACTGCCGTCTTCTCGCGCTTTGAGTAGCCCTGCAGCTTCCGCCTCTTGTGGGTTGAAGTTGTGTTTCTGCAAAAACTTGAGCAGGTAGTCCCAGCCGTCGGGCGCGTAGCCCAGTTCGAACGCCTCAATCGTTTCGGGCGTCAAGCCACGCTGGGCGAGATACTGTTGGGCGGAAGGCGTACGCTTGAGGCACTGTCGATAGAAAAAGTTCGCAGCATAGACGAGTTTACGCAGCCGGTCACGTTCATCTTGGGTTTCCTGCGGTAGCGAGTCGGCGCGCAGCTCAATCCCGGCGCGTTCTGCTAACCGTCGCATCGCCTCACGGAACGACAGCCCCTCAATCTGCATCAAAAAGCCGAAGGCGTCGCCCGACGCGCCGCAGCCAAAGCAGTGGAACCGGTTCAGCGCAGGGCTAACGTGGAAGGAAGGGGTTTTCTCGGTATGGAACGGGCAGAGTCCTTTGAAGTTTTTCCCTGCCCGCTCCAGTTTTACATATTGGGAGACCAGATCGACAAGGTCAATTCGGTCTCGGATTTCCTCGCGCAGGTCGCGCAAGTGCGTTCGCCTCCTTAGAACGAGGGCACGTTCGCGCTGGCGGCGGCGCCACCTCCGCCCCCGCCACGCTCACCTGCGCGTCCGGGCTGTCCACCAGGCGCGATGCCGCCGCTCGCTTGCTGATTCCCACCGCCGCCCAGACCGGTGAACCCTGCGCCCAGCGTGGGAATCCCTGCGGCAACGAAGATGCCCGTTACGCGATTGGTGCGCGCCTCCAGCTGGAACGCAACGCCCAGCTTGTTGTAGCGAATGGCGTAGATGTCGCCGCCGAAGGCATGCTCGTCGGGATGTCCATACACAGAAACGACTTTGCTGTAGGGGTCACCCAGCCCGACACCGCGGCTGGTGCGCACGCGCGGGTCAGAACGTCGTCCGTATGCGCTGATTTGCACAGTGCGTCCATCCTTGTTGAACTGGAACAGGTAGGTCGAGCCGCCCTTAGCGCGATAAACATAGACAATCTCGTTCTCGATGCGGGTCTGACCCGTTGTGCCGCCGCCGAAATCGCCGCCACGTGGAGGTTGCCCAAATCCCGGCGGTCCGCCTGAGGGACCTTGCATACCGCCCTGTTCACCGCCCATCCCGAAACCGCCAGACGGCGCGCCCCCTTGCTGCGGCCCTTGACCCTGAATGTCGGTGATAGTGATTTGCGTGTTGGTGATCATCGAGGGGTTACCAAACTGCTTGACCACCTGCGTTGCCGGGGTAAAGACGCGCACGCCCAACAAAGCCACTTCCGGGCGTGGACGCGCCTGCGCTGTGATGCCCACCACCAACGCGGCTGCGCCCATGACTGCTAAACCTAAACGCCAGGTTTTTTCCATCGTATCTCGTCGCCTCCTCAATTCGGTATACTTCTGTTCGGCGCGACGGCGGCGACTCCTGCCGAATCTCGCGCGAACTACCCCTATATTATAGACGATGCGCAACCCAAAAAGTATCTGGGCGAAGGCGTTACGAGTGCTGGCGTTGCTGATAACGCTGGCGCTGATTTACTACTGGTTCTGGCACTTGCCCGCACAGCAACCTCCGCCCGCTTTGCAGATCGAGTTCACGCCATGAAAATCGCCCTGATTGGTTTTCCGCTGAGTGGACGTACCACGCTGTTTGATGCGCTGTCGGGCGGGCACGCACGCGACGGTGTAGCGAGTATCCCCATTCCGGACCCGCGTTTTGAGGCTCTGGCGCGACAGGCAGATGCCAAGAAAATTACGCCCGCCGCGTTCGAGTGGCGCGACGATTTGCCCGACTTCAACCCCGAAAAACCCGAAACGGTGCGCCAGCCACTGAGCCTCGCGCGTCAATCCGACGCGCTGGTGTGCGTCCTGCGCGCGTTTGACAGCCCCTATGCGCCTTACCATGCGCCCATCGACCCCGCACGCGACCTGAACTTCTGGCTGGACGAGTTCACCTTGTCCGACCTGCAAGTGATTGAGAACCGCCTCGAACGATTGACGAAGCTATTCCAGTCGCATAAGGAATCCGCCGCTGACCGCGCGGAGCATGCCCTGCTGGAGCGGATGCACCGCGCTGTGAACGCAGGTGAATCCCTGCAGGCGTTCGAAATCCCGCACGATTTAGAGCCACGCCTGCGCGGGTTTGGGTTCTTAGCGCGCAAGCCGATGGTGGTGGTCGCCAACATCGGGGAGAGCCTGCTGGGCAACGAATCGAGTTCCGATATGCTTCAGCGATTGCAAACCGTGTGCAACGAGCGCGAACTCCCCTTGATTAACCTCTGCGCGACTTTCGAACGCGACCTGCGCCAGCTGCCCGAAGCCGAACAAGCCGAGTTCCTCCAGATGATGGGCGTCTCAGAGGCCGCACTGCCGCGATTAGTGCGCATGGTGTACGAACAGTTGAGCCTGCAGACCTTTTACACGATTGGCGACGATTCTCGCGCGTGGCTCTTGCCCAAAGGCGGTACCGCGCTGGACGCCGCCGCCACGATTCACTCTGACCTGGCGCGTGGCTTCATTCGTGCTGAGGTGTGCCATGCTGACGAGGTGCTCGCGGCAGGCGGCTGGAAAGCCGCGCAGAAAGCGAACAAGGCACAGCTGGTAGGCAAGGACTATGTGATGCGAGACGGTGAGGTAATTTATGTGCGGTTCAATGTGTAGCCCGCGCACCCTCAAGCCGAACCGCTACCGTCGCCCGTAGGTATAATTTTTTCAGCGATGACCTTAACCATGCTTATTATCCTCGCGCTCCTGACACTGTTTGGGGGTGCGCTGGCGTATGCAGGTGACTGGCTGGGCAGGAAACTGGGCAAGCAGCGTCTGAGCCTGTTTGGCATCCGCCCGCGCCATACCGCCACGCTGATTACCACGGTCACGGGGTGCCTCACCGTTGCCCTGACGGTTGCTGGCATGACACTGGTCAACGAGTCGTTTCGTGCATGGATTACACGGGGCGATCGGATCTTAGCCGAGCTGCGCGAGAACGAGGCGCGTTTGAAAGAGTTGCAAGCGCGCAACGCCGAACTGCAAAGCGCGAACCAGCAACTCCGAGGCGAACAGGCGCGTCTGAGCAAAGAGCTACAACAACTGGAGACGGAATACAAGGCGCGCCTGGAACAGGTACAAGCGCTGGAGGCACAACTCTTGCAGGCAAGACAACAACTTCAGCAAAGCCGGGCGCAGCTCACTCAGGCGCAACAGCAACTCGTGCAGGCACGCCAGATCCGAGAGCAACTACAACAGCAGATTCAATCGGTTCGTACCCAAATCGCCGCGTTGCAGCGACAACAAGAACAACTGCGTCGCCAGAACGACGAGTTCGCCGAGCAGGGCGCAGCGCTCGCCTCCGAAAACGCGAAACTGGACTCCGAGAACCAGCGATTGCAGGCACAGTATCAACAATTGTCTGAACAAAACCGACGGCTCGCAGAGGAGAACCAGCAGCTGGAGACGCAGAACAGTATCCTGCTGGAACGCAACGCGGCGCTGCGTCGTCAGCGCGATGAACTGGACCGCGCCGCGCGGGAACTGGCGCAATTGGCGAACATTCGGCTTAGCCCCATTGCCGTGCAAATCGGTGAGGAACTGGGGCGCGTGATTATCCCCGCAGGCTGGAGCGAGGTGCGCGTGCGTCAGGCGTTGCAAGATTTGCTGAGCCTCGCCGACAAAGCCGCTCGTGAGCGGGGCGCAGCCCCCACCGCTGGACAGCTGCGCGCCGCGTTTATACCCGAAAAGCGCGTGCGACTCGCCTCAGGTGAACAGGCGGAAATCACCGAGAGTGAGAGCCTGGAGGCAATCCACCAGAACATCCGCAACTCGAGCGACGCGGTGGTGGTGGTCGCCGTCGCACTCACCAACACAGCGCAGGGCGAACCTGCGCCGATTGAGCTGCGACTCTATCGCAACCGCAAGGTGTTCGATGCGGGCGAGGAGATAGCGCGAGTATCTGTGGACTGTCGCCCCGACCGCAACCCGCTGGGTCAGGTACTTGCGTTCCTGCAAACTGAAGTGCGCGAGCGCGCCATCGAGGCGGGCATCCTGCCCCGGCAGGAACGCGCTGGCAGCCCGTCCACCGTCGGTGAGACCTCGCCTGAGACCCTGCTGGAGCTGATGGAGCAGGCGCGCCAGTGCCGTACCGAGCGCGTGATGCTCATCGTGCGCGCAGCGAAGACCACCTATGCAGGCGACACGCTGAACCTGAGGTTCGAGGTGCTGCCCGTTCGCACTGCAGGAAGAGGCTGACATGCGCCGAACTATACGCTCATGCAACGGCTGATTGGCGCGCATACCTCCACCGCGGGCGGGCTGCAAAATGCGCTTTACGAAGGGAAACAACTGGGCTGTACCGCTGTCCAAATCTTTACTGCCAGTCCCCGCCAGTGGAAACCAGTTCCCGTCGCCGCCGAACAGATTGAGAAACTGCAACACGCGCGCCACGAGACGGGCATCGAGTGCGTCGTCTCGCATGCCGCGTACCTGATCAATCTCGCGTCGCAAGACCCCGATACGCGCCGTAAAGCCTACGAAGCCTACCTTGCCGAGTTGCAACGCTGCGCCGCGCTGGGAATCCGATACGCCGTCGTGCATATGGGATCGCATCCCGATTTCGATACGGGGATGCAGCTGCTCATCGAGAGCCTGCGCCACTTGCTTGCCGAGATGCCCGATGGCGTATGCATTGCGATGGAGACGATGGCAGGCCAAGGCAACGCGCTGTGCTATCGGTTCGAACACTTCGCCCGGATTTACGACGCCCTGCCCGATGAACGGCTCGTGATCTGTGCCGATACATGCCACCTGTTCGCCGCAGGCTACGACATGCGCACCCCCGAAACCTATCACGCCGTGTGGGATGAGTTCGACCGCTACATAGGTCTCTCTCGCTTGCAAGTATGGCACCTCAACGACTCGAAGAAGCCGCTCGGCTCGCGCGTGGATCGGCATGAGCATATCGGCGAGGGCGAGCTGGGCTTGAGTGCGTTTCAACTGATTTTGAACGACCCGCGCTTTGCCACACTCCCGATGCTTATCGAAACGCCTGACGAGAAGCGATTTGCCGAGGATCTGGCAAAGCTGTGGGGGATGGTGACAAGCTAATCGATTTCGGGCAAGCGCACCACCATCCGCTTGTTCGGCACATCCACCTCAAGGATGTACTCTTCTACAGCAGGGATAGTGTACGCGCCGATATCGTAGAAATCATAAGCAGCGCCCTGTCGCACATTCTTGAGTTTGCCGACGCGCTCTCCCGACTCGGTGAATACCTCCATGCCAATCAGGTCGTCGATGTAGTACTGTCCCTCTTCTAAGGGCATACGCTCTTCTGGGGGGATCATCAGCCACGCGCCGCGCAGCTGCTCCGCCTGATCGCGCGTTTCGACCCCCTCCAGCGTCAGCACCAGATGTGTACCGTGCCAGCGTGCACTTTTGACGAAGCATTCCTGCGGTTTCATCGTGCGGGGCGGCTTTTTACGGCGGTGAGGGAGCATCTCCTCTGTTCCGGGTGGTTCCGGCTGCGGCGGCAGCCACCAGTAGAGACGCGCCCCCGGTTGGAACCGCTCGGGAAAGTCGGTCTCCAGGCGCACCTTCAGTTCACCGCGTATCCCGAACGGGCGCACCACGACGCCGACGGTCACCCACTGGCGGGCGATTTTCGGGACATACGGTTTCGTCATCGCTTACTCAGCGTCTTCCGCGCCCTCGCCCGTATCAGCAGTTCCGCTATCCGTTTGCACGATGACCTGCACGCGCACACGATTTTTCGCGCCTACTGCTTGGGCAACGGTGCGCAGGGCGTTCACGATGCGCCCACTCTTGCCGATTACGCGCCCGCGATCGCCTTCTGCCACCTGAATCGTGTAGCGCAGCAGCGAGCCGTTCCGCTCCTCGCGAATCTGCACCGCCTGCTGGTCGTCTACCAGCGCGCGAATCGACGCCTCCAGAAACTCTCGCAACATAGTCCTGTTCCCCTTAACTCGCCGAAGCGGTATTCGTCTTCGACGACTCCGCTTTGAATTTGTCCCACACGCCGGTAATCTTCAACAGATGTTCCACCGTATCAGTGGGTTGTGCGCCCGTGCGTAGCCAGTGCAGCACGCGCTCTTCGTTGAACTGAATATGCGCCGGATCGGTAATCGGGTTGTATTGGCCGACAATCTCCACGCATTTGCCCGAGCGCGGGTTCTGGCTCGGCACTACCACCACACGATAAACCGGTTTTTTCTTTTTGCCTATGCGCATCAGACGAATCTTCAGCATCGAAAAACCTCCTCTACATTCATCGGACGGCTATTATACCCGCTCTGTCTCATAAAGCGAATCCAACTGTTCCCGATAGCGTTCGATGATTCGAGCGCGGCGCATTTTGAGGGTGACAGTCACATCGCCCGCTTCGAAGGTGAACGTCTCCGGCAGCAGGATGAACCGCTTCACCTGCTCGTAGGAGGCGAAGGGGCGCATCGCCTCTTCCACCTGCACGGTCATCCACTCCACGACCTTGGGATGCTGTATCAGTTCCGCACGGGACTGGTAAGGAATGCCCGCTTTCTCCGCCCACTCTTCCAGTTGCACAAAGTCGGGCACAATCAGTGCGGAGACGAACTTTTTCTTGTCGCCGTAGATAACCGCCTGCTCAATGTATGGGTTGCGTATGAGGGCGTTCTCCAGTGCGACGGGGGCGACGTTCTTACCGCCTGCCAATACGAAGATGTCTTTTTTGCGGTCGGTAATGCGGAGATATCGTTCATCCACGATTTCGCCCACATCGCCGGTATGGAACCAGCCGTCGGGGTCGATTGCCTGTGCGGTGGCTTCGGGCTTGCGCCAGTAGCCTTTCATGATATTAGGACCGCGTGCCAGAATCTCGCCATCTTCAGCGATTTTGATTTCCACGCCGGGGAAGGGAACGCCCGCCGTGCCGATTTTGTTGGAGTTTGGGGTGTTGCTGGTGAGTACAGGCGAGGTTTCCGTCAATCCGTAGCCCTGAAAGAGCTGGATCCCGTTCTCCCAGTAAAATTCGGCGACTTGAGGGTCTAACGCCGCGCCGCCGCTGATTGCCCAGATGAGCCTGCCGCCAAACGCCCGGCGCATGCCCTTCTTGCGGGCGTAGCCCCCCAGCAGACGCAGAAACGGCTTGCTTTGGATTACCCCCATCACCCGCTCACGCACTTTCTCGTAAAAGCGTGGCACGCCGTTGATTGCATGAGGGCGAACCTCCTGCAGGTTCTGCGCCAGGGTATCGAAGCTCTCGGCGAACGCCATCTGAACGCCTAACCCGATAGCGACCAGGTAGTCGCAAGTATGAGCGTAGATGTGGCTCAGTGGGAGGAAATTGAACATCACATAGTCGTGCCCGGGCGGTGGGAACATCTGCATCGATGCGTACATACTAGCAAGCAGATTGCCATGCGAGAGCATTACGCCCTTGCTGTCGCCTGTGGTGCCCGAAGTGTAAATCAGTGTGGCGAGCGTGTCCCAGCCCGTTGTGTCCGCCGATTCCCGAACCAGCGTTGGCTTATCACGGAGAACCGATTCCCCCTCACGCTGCAGCTCCGTGATGGGGGTCCAGCCACTCACGGACTGGAAGCTGAAGGTGTGCTTGAGCGCAGGCAGATTCGCGCGAATCTGCTCGATTTTCTGTGCTTGCAGGTCGTTGGAGACGAAAATCGCGCAGGCTTCCGAGTCTCGCAACTGCTCTTCCACTTGGGGCGGGGTCAGGGGAAAATGGAGCGTTACGGACGCCGCACCACAGTGGAGAATCGCCATATCAGCGACTGCCCACTCATAACAATTCTCTGATAGGATTGCCACGCGGTCGCCAGTCTGAATTCCGCGTGCGAGTAATGCCGCGGCAAGCGTCTCCACATCGCGTTTCACTGTTTGCCACGAGACAGGCTGATACACGCCTGCCCGCTTGACCAGATAGAGCGTTGATTCCCCCAGCGTGTCTGCCTGGGATTGGAACAGGGACGGAATGGAACGCGCCTGATGTTCGCACCATGCGCTGCGCCAGCGCAACTCCAATGGCTCACCCTTGAGATAGTTCGTCGCCATCGCCCACCTCTACCGACTGTTTAGTGAGCCTAATTTTACCCTTAAGAAGCGTTTTGGGAAAGTCGCAGGCAACAGGGTACAATACCGCTATGAAACGCTTTCTGTCGCTGAGTCTCAGTCTGTTGTTGCTATGGGCGTGGGCAGACCGCGCGCTCTGGATGAGCCGCGCGGAAACGATTACCCCGACTGACCTGCGGGCGCATCTGGAATTTATCGCATCCGATGAACTGGAGGGACGCGATACGCCTTCACGGGGACTGGACCTCGCGGGGATGTATATCGTCTCGCACCTGCAACGCTGGGGGGTCAAGCCCGCCGGCGAGAACGGAACTTATTATCAGTCGCTGAACTATCGTGTGGATACCATCAACACGGGCGAGACGCGCATCCAGATTGGGGGACGCAGCTTTGAGTATGGCGTTGGATTCGTGGCGCGCCCAGTCGCGCTGAACGCAAACGCACCGATGGTCTATGTAGGCTACGGGTGGTCGAACCCCCAAAAGGGTGTAGACCCCTACGCCGGACGGGATGTGCGCGGTGCGATACTTATCGTGCAGGCGGGCTATCCCAAGGAGGTCATCGAGCTCGGATTTGACGCCGCGGGGCAGGCGGGCTGGCTTTCACCCGAACAGAACGCCGAACAAAAAGGCGCACTGGCAATCTTGCGAATCGACCCAACGGATATGGGGCGTATCGACCGTATCGCCCGCACCTGGAGCCAGCGCCGTGGCGTAGAGGGTCTGCAAACGATGAACAATCTGCCCGTGATTGTCGCCTCGCGCCCCCTGCTGGAAGCCATCTTCGCAGGTGAACAGGCGTCCGCTGCAGAGCTGATTCAGCGCGCAGAAAGCGGTGAACCTGCCCCTTCGTTCGCCCTCAATCCCGAAAAGCGAATTGCCGTCACGCTCAGCGTGCAAACCCAAAAAGAGGTGGCACACAGCGTGATTGGCGTAATCGAAGGTTCAGACCCCACGCTCAAAAGTGAATATGTATCTTTGGGAGCGCATTTAGACCATGTGGGCGTATCGCGTAGTGGCGAGGACCGTATTTTCAATGGCGCTGACGATAACGGCTCCGGCTGCGTCGCGCTGATGGAAATCGCCGAAGCGTTCGCCACCGGACCCCGTCCGAAGCGATCGATTCTGCTGCTCTGGTACGCCGGCGAAGAGAAGGGGCTGCTCGGCTCGCGATTGTTCGTGGAGCGACCCACGGTGCCCTTGCAGAACATTATCGTAAACATCAATATGGACATGGTAGGGCGCAGCAAACAGCCGGGCGATACCAACCCGCGCAACCGCGACCTGTCCGGACCCAACGCAGTCTATGTGATTGGTCCGAATGTCGCCAGTCCCGACATCGGCAAGATTCTCAACGCAGTGAACGACCAGTATCTGCGGATGGAACTCAACCCGATGTACGACTCGTTGCAACACCCGGAGCAGCTCTTTTTCCGCAGCGACCACTATAGTTTCGTGAGCAAGGGCATCCCGGGTATTTTCTTCTTCTCTGGTTTGCACGCGGATTACCATCAGGTGTCAGACTCCGTAGAGAAAATCGACTTCGAGAAGATGACGCGCGTTGCGCGCACTGTGTTCGGGTTGGCATGGGAGCTGGCGGATACGGCGGAACGCCCAGCGCGGGTGAATCTGCAGGGTCTGCAACGACGACGATGAAACCCAGTGCGGAATCGTTTGCACAAGCGGCAGAAGCGTTGCAGCACGCGCTACAACGCTTGCATATCCCGTTTGACAAGACGCGCTTCGCGTGGGAAGGGATTTTGCCGCTGGAGTACAAAGAGCATCGGGGCGACGCGCCCGGATTGGGCTGGCGTGGCGTGACGCGCTATAGCCTGGGGCGACCACCCTTCATCGATGCGAAGTTCGCCCTGCGCTACTTCGAGATTGCTCCCGACGGCTACTCCAGCCTGGAAAAGCACGCGCACATACACTTAGTGATTGTGATTCGCGGGCGCGGGCGCGCGTTAGTGGGCGAGCGCGTATTTGAGCTTCAGCCGTTTGACATCGTTTATGTGCCCCCGAATACGCCCCACCGGTGGGTGAACCCTTACGGGGAGCCGTTCGGCTTCCTGTGTCCTGCTGATGCTGAGCGCGACAAACCTCAGCCCGTCTCGGAATCCGAGTGGCAGGCGTTGAGGACGAACCCTGAAACCGCGCCGTATGTGTTTTAGGGGTTAATACGCAGCGGCTCCTCGCCTTTTCGAATCCAGCCGCGCTGGCGCGCCAGCGATTCGCGCCCCGGATCGGTCTGCACGCGCTTTAGCTCGTCTTGCAGCGCGCGTTCCTGCGCACGGAGTGCCAGCAGCTCCTGCTGTAGCTGCGCGGTCTCCAATCGCATCTGACGCCACTGTGTATAGCGCAGCACTGTGCGAGGCGTAATGCTCATCGCCAAAAGCAAAACTACAAGCCAGAGACCAAGGCTCCAGCTCCAAGTGAACCTCCCTGTCTTCGCCATGTTTCCGCTCCGTTGCTCCAAACTATACCACAGAGTGTATAAGATTCCTGCCATTTTTACAACGGATTGGGGCAAAATTCGCTCTTTGAGTTGAAAACCATTATCAGGGACGGTTCCAGCTCTGGAGTTCTGTCAGCTTGTTTTGGATTCTCTCATCAGGTATACTTTTTCTGTTCTATCAGGAGACTTGATGTGTGGGTGTTCAGGGCGGCTGGACTGTTGTATCTGGGCAGTCATTTCTGGCTGCGGGCGCTGCCTGAGTTAGCTTGGGTGGGTCTGGGTGCACTAACGGTAGGAGCGTTGGTTGCCAGCGTTCTGGAGCGTCGTCGGCATACGCTCGATACAACACTCTTTGGATTGATCATCGATTACTCGCTGGTGAGTTTAGTACTCTGGTCAGTTCAGGGCACGGCTTGGGCATACTGGCTGCTGTTTATCCCCCTGCTTTATGCGTTGTTCCGCTCGGGCGCACACGGCGCGTTTCTGGGGGGAGTGGGGGGCGCTGGTGCAACTTATCTGGCGTCGTTCCTGCAAACGGGCAATCCCACCCCTGAAGACCCGATGACTCTCAGCTGGATGGTGGGAGTTGTGGTGGTAGGTGCCGCTCTGGGGTGGCTTTGGCGACGGCGCGTGCAATTCGAGCAAGACGCGCTGCTCCAGCAAGCCGAGCAGGCAGTCTCGGAAAGTGAGTCCGCCGAGCGTCGCATTCGTGAAAACTATCGTGAACTGGCGCATCACTATCATCGATTGGAAGAACACCTCGCAGCGCTGCAAGATGCCGCGGAACTGCTTCAGGCGATTCAGCAAGCCCGTGCACCGAATACACTGTATCAAGCGATTTTGGAGCGTCTGCGGGCGCGGTTCAGTGCAACGGGTGCGGCGCTCTATCTGTCTGACGAGTCGGGCGCGCAACTGCGCGTCGTATGTGCGATTAGCTCGCTGGCGCGGCTGGAGCAAATGGACTCGCTCACGCCCATCCGGCCGTTTCAAAAAGAGCCGTCACCACAGCAGGTTGCTGACAAGCTACGTGCCGAGGTAATCGGCATCGAACGCCTCGCGGAAGCACACGGCATCCCCTTAGAGAGACCCGACGCGATTGTACAACCGCTCGTCGGAGAAGGACGCATTCTGGGCGTGGTGGTGTTGAGTACGCGCACCGAGCAGGGCTTTCCCCCAGAAACACGCACACGGCTACGCGCCCTGACGCCCTATCTGACTGGGCTACTGGAACTTACAGAGCAGCTGCGCCTGATGGGCGTGCGCCTTGCAGAGACGCAGTTGCTCTATGAGATGGAGAATCTGCTCTTCTGTGCAGAGACGCTGCAGTCGCTACCTCAGCATGCGCTGACATTGCTCAAGACCGTGCTGCCTTACGAACATGCTCAGCTGCTGGTCAAGCGCAACGACTCGGTAGAGATTGCGGCTCAGATAGGCGCACTGCCTGACCTGCGGACTGTATTGCCCGGTCTCAACAAAGGAGACGCGAGTGCGCTCCCGCAACGCGGATACATCTTCGATAGTGAACACGACTCGTCTTCCGCATTCGCCCCGGCGAAGAGTCTCCTCGTTGCGCCGCTGAGGGGTGGTACACGATCGCAAGGCGTAATCGTGCTGGGGCGATCGGAGACCCCCCCCTTCAACGAACAAGACCTTGAGTTGCTACAAACCCTGTCGTTCCAGATGACCAATGTCTTGGAACGCGCGCAGCTCCTCAGTGACCTTGAGCGACTCGCCACGACCGACGGGCTGACGGGATTGTATAACTATCGCCACTTCCAGGAGCGGTATCGCGAGGAAATAAGGCTATGCCAGCGCTATCAACACCCACTCGCGATTATGATTATCGACCTCGACGGCTTCAAGCAGGTCAACGACCAGTACGGTCACCTGGAGGGTGACTATCTGCTGGTACAGCTGGCTGAGACGCTCCGGGACGCCCTGCGCAACACAGAGTTCATCGCGCGCTACGGAGGGGATGAGTTCGTGGTGCTGATGCACGCAACGAACCTGCAAGGCGGAGTTGCAGCGGCAAAGCGTGTGGTACAGGCGGTGCGCGAGACGCAATATCTCAACACGCAAGGTCAGCCCTGTATCAAGATTTCCGTTAGCATCGGCGTCGCAGCCTATCCTAACAGCACCGAAGACCCTGCAGAAGTGCTGGAAAAAGCTGATGAAGCCCTCGAGATTGCCAAACGGAGTGGCAGGAATCAGGTGGTCGCACTCGAAAATACCGCATAAATGCTGACGGCGTCCACTGCCTGTCTGAGTTATAATAGAGGCGGTGCAATGGGCGCAAGTGGAGAGCGCGATGAAACTCACTACCCTGCAACAGGCGGAAGAGTATGTACGGCGTGGACGATTGAAACAAGCCGTGCGGGTTTTGCAACGCGCTGTCCAGTCGGGAGACGCCCCGCTGGAGTATTACCTGCGCCTCGCTGATGTCTATCGTCTGCAGGAGAACTGGAGCGGCGCAATCGAAGCCATGCGCGCCGCGTTGCGTTGCAATCCCGACGCTGCCCCCATACGCGAACGGCTCGTGGAACTCCTTATCGAGAGTGGACGCCTCACTGAAGCCGTCTCCGAGTGCCAGCGCTGGCTCCGCGAAGTACCCAATCACCCCACGCCTCTCGAGCATCTGCTCGATGCCTACTGGCAGTCGATGGACTACGAACACGCTCTGCAAGTCGCCAACCAGTTGGTGATGCTCCAACCTCAATCAGCGCACTACCGACTGCGTCGCGCACGCCTGCTGGACAATCTCGGACGCTACGCCCAAGCTGTTAGCGATTATGAGCACCTGGCGTTCGACCTCTCCACCCCGATGGAGGTGATGCTCTGGGCGATTGTCGAGCTGGAGCGCCTCGACCAGGTTCAGATGGAGATGCTGTTGCATTTGCTGACTGAAGACCCTATCTTCCGAATCAAATTCCTGCGCGACCCCGTTGACGCGGCGCGTGAGCGCGGCTTCACCTTCAGCCGTGTGGGTGAGCAGATGCTACAAGTTTTGCCCGATGCGCTGCGCGAACTGCCGAAACCGCCTCGCCGCTATGCCGACTACCACTGAGCGTCTGCACCGGGTTCAAGCGATACTTGGGCAGCGCACGCTGGTGATGGGGGTACTGAACACCACGCCCGACAGCTTTTACGACGGTGGACGCTATGCCTCGCTCAATGCTGCTCTTGCCCGCGTCGAACAGATGCTGACCGAAGGCGCGGATATCCTGGACATTGGCGGCGAGTCGACCCGCCCTGGCTCTCAGCCTGTGCCGGAAGAGGAAGAAATCCGGCGGGTGATTCCCCTGATCGAAACACTTCTCACACGGTTCCCCGACGCGATTGTCTCGGTGGATACTACCAAAAGCCGCGTCGCGCAACTCGCACTGCAGGCAGGCGCGTGTATCGTGAACGATATCAGCGGCGCAACCTTCGACCCGTATATGCTGGATATTATTGCCCAGGCGAATGCGCTTGTTGTACTCATGCATATTCAGGGCACGCCCCAGACCATGCAGCTGAACCCCACCTATGATGATGTGGTGGCGGAAGTGAAAGCAACGCTGTACGCGCACGCTCGACGCGCCATGGACGCAGGTGTGCTGCCAGAACATATCTGGCTCGACCCTGGCATCGGCTTCGGCAAAACGGTGGAGCATAACCTTCTGCTGCTGCGTGGGCTGCCCGAACTGGCGACGCTGGGTTTCCCGATTCTGATTGGAACCTCACGCAAGTCGTTCGTCGGGCATATCTTAGGTGGGCTGCCCCCCGAAGAGCGTCTGGAGGGCACGCTTGCCACACTCGCCCTCGCCGTCGCCTGGGGCGCGGACATCGTGCGCGTGCACGATGTGAAAGAAGCCGTGCGCGCGGTGAAAGTGGCGGACGCACTCTGCAGGACAACGCGATGAACGCTTACCTTCTCAAAAACGGACGCATCCTCGACCCAGCGCAGCGATTGGACATGCGCGGCGACCTGCGCCTTCGCGCAGGACAGATCGCCGAGATGGCGCCATCGCTGACGCCCGAAGCAGGGGAGATGGTCATCGACTGCACCGACTGCTGGGTTGCGCCAGGGCTGGTAGACATCCACGTGCACCTGCGCGAGCCGGGGCAGAGCCATAAAGAGACGCTACAGACGGGGGGCGCAGCGGCGGTGGTGGGGGGCTTTACCAGCGTCTGTTGCATGCCAAACACCGACCCGCCGCTGGATAGCTCGACGCTCGTGCGTGAGATCTTATCGCGTGCGGCGCAGGAATCGCCATGCAAAGTGTATGTCGTTGCCGCCCTGACACAGGGCATGCGCGGTGAGACGCCCTGCGACTATCACGCTCTGAAGCAGGCAGGAGCCGTCGCCTGCTCCGATGACGCTTTCCCTGTGCAATCTGCCGAGACGATGCGCCGCGCGATGCTCGGCTGCGCCGCCTACGACCTGCCTGTCGTGACGCATTGCGAGGATAAAACACTCAGCGAAGGCGCGAGCATGCACGCTGGAGCGGTCAGCGCACGATTGGGGCTGAAGGGCGCGCCCAGCTCCGCTGAAACGGTGCAGATTGCCCGCAACGCGCTACTGGCACAGGAGACGGGCTGCCACCTCCATATCCAGCATCTCTCTACGGCGATGGGCGTGGAACTGGTACGCTTTTTCAGGGCGCGGGGCGTGCAGATTACAACCGAGGTCTCACCGCACCACCTGCTGCTGACCGATGTGGCGTGCACCGACTTCGATACCGACGCGAAGATGAACCCGCCGTTGCGTGCGGAAGCCGACCGCGTCGCGCTCGCGCAAGGTGTACTCGACGGTGTGATTGATTGCATCGCTACAGACCATGCCCCGCACGCGCCTTTTGAGAAAATGCAACCCTTCCCCGTCGCGCCGTTCGGGATTGTGGGGCTGGAAACCGCGCTGGGCTGTATGTTGCTCTGGAACAACCAGTTGTCTCAGCCGCTTACGCCGTTGCAGATGGTGAACCTGCTTAGCACTGCACCCGCCCGCCTGATGAGACTGCCCGCGGGCACACTTGCCATCGGCGCATCCGCCGATGTGGTGGTCATCGATCCAAACCTGCACTGGAGGGTTTCCCCTGACAATCTGCATTCAAAAAGCAAAAACACGCCCTTCAAGGGTTGGGAATTGCTTGGCAAGGCGCGTTATACCTTCGTGAACGGCGTGATGGTACACCAGCACGCTTGAATCTATTCTTGCTTTTCCATTAGCTGCTGCAGCGCGCCATCATCGGGGAAGCGTTGCAAGCCGCGCCAAGCCCACGTGCGCATTTTGCCCAGCTCGCCCTGCTTGTACGCCTTGAGCGCAAGCCAGCGATAGGCATGGAGTAACCCTTCTTGCTCAAAGGGGTTAGAGGGCATCCAGTTTGTGCCGTTCTCAATCGCCTTCAACAGGTACTGTTCGCTGAGGTCGTAACGCCCCGTGTACAACAGGTGATACCGCCCCAGCTCGGTGAAAATTGCGATGCTCTTGGGGTTCTGGCGTGCGCCCTCCTCCAGAAACGTCAGCGCTTGGCTGAGATTCTTTTTGTTGTCAAACAAAATCATCTGAGACCCCACCAGATAGCCCGGCACAAAAGTCGGATCTACCCACGTCATGAAGCGGTAGAGGTGCAGCACTTCGCGCACCGGGCGGTGGAAGTGATGACGCACATCGAAATAGGGCTTGATGGCGCGCTCGATATCGCCCCAGAGCCAGCGTGGGTCGCGCTCCGGTTCGGGAATCACGCCCGTCTCGTCGTGATGGTCGTGCAACTCGTCCGCGCTGCAGGCGGCGTGCGCCGTGCCCTGCTGCTTCTCACGTTCGGTCATCGGGCGCAGGCGCACACCACCGTGCGTGTACTCATCGGTCTTTGCCCAGAGATAACCAGCGAGGCTGCCCCGAAACTCGCCAGCAACCGACGCCATCGCTTTTTTATCGTATACCGCGAGCGCGTCCAAGGTTTCGGCGCGTTGGGCATGGTAAGGCGTGGCAAGACGGATGAAGACGCCACTTCCCACGAAACTCAAACCCAGCCCCAGTACTGCCAGTGCCACATCCATCCTCTGCATCGCAAATTGATTGTCGGCGTTGGTCGCAGCGCTTTGCAGGGGATATGCGAAACGAAAATATCCCCCGTGCGTTGCATTTAATACCTGCATTCGCAGGGTACCGACTACGAGGAGGTAGTATGCAATGCGATACCGCAAAGCGTTGTATTGGGCGCGTGGTCTTTTACTGTGTGGCGTTGTAGGGCTGGGTTTAGGCGAAGCGGGATTTGCGAACCGCTCCACTGCGAAACAGAAGCCCCAAGCACCGTCGGTTGCCGCCAAAGCTTCCGCCCCGACAAGCCGAAAGCAAATTTCTGGCGTTCAGGCAGCTTCTAAGCCAACGAACAGCAAGTCCGAGAGTGTACCTCGTGCGTCGAACCTCTCTCAACCCGCGACATTCAAACCGATTACCTATGGAACGAGCCGTAGCGACTGGCTCACGCCCAATTGGTTCCTCAGCGAGTCGATAGAGGCGGTTGGCGTTGCGCCCTATCCTGTGAACGCGCCTTCGCGCGCTCAGGCACGGATACAGGCGCGCCGTGCGGCGATTCTGGACGCACAACGGCAACTGGTAGAGCAGCTGTATGGCGTGAGCATTACCTCGAGCAGTTGGATGAGTGAACGTGGCTTGCAGGAGGATACGAATGCCCGCGCACAGGGCGTGATTCAGGGCGCGCAGGTAGTCTCCGAGCGCGACTGGGGCGACTCTTACGAGGTCACGCTGCGCTGGTACCCTCCCAAACAGTCCCCCAGCGAGTCGACTGCGCCGACGCCAGAGCCTCTCGATTCACCGCGCTTCGTGATTCCCCCTCCTGCTTCCCTGCAAGGCTACACGGGCGTCGTGATTGATGCGCGTGGATCGGGACTTCAGCCCAGTATGTCGCCTCGAATCCGCGATACCGCAGGCAATATCGTGTGGGGACATCTCGAGATAGACCCTCAGACAGTAATCGAGTACGGTATCGCCGGTTGGGCGCGCACACAATCGGACCTCGATCACTCCGCCTTGCGAGCACGCATCGGCGGTAATCCGCTCACGCTGAAGGCGATTGGCGCACAGGGAGCAGGGCGCAACGAGGTCATCTTGTCCCACTCGGACGCCGAGCGACTGTTGCGCGAAAACGCCCGCAGCGGGTTTCTGGAGCGACTGGCGGTGGTGGTTTTGTATTAACAGTGCTTTCGTCGGCGGGG
>JAOAFW010000251.1 GCA_026416065.1 Fimbriimonadales bacterium | reverse complement strand
GTACAATTACCTTGCTATGCGCCGCAAACCCGTGATTGCCATCGTCGGACGCCCCAACGTCGGTAAATCCACCCTGTTCAATCGGTTGATTGGGCAGCGCGTGGCGATAGTGGAGGACACGCCGGGCGTCACGCGCGACCGACTCTATGGCGAGGGCGAATGGCTGGGGCAGCCGTTCGTGGTCATCGATACAGGCGGGATCCTGTTCAGCGACGACGACCCACTGATTGAGCAGGTGCGCGTGCAGGCGCAGGTGGCGATGCACGAGGCGGACTGCGTGCTGTTTCTGGTGGACGCCCGCGACGGGCTGACCCCCGCCGACGAGGAGGTCGCCGAACTGCTACGAAAAGGCAAGAAGCCTGTCCTGCTGCTGGTGAACAAGGCAGACAACCCAAAGCTGTGGGAGAGCCAGCGCGCGGAGTTCTTCGCGTTGGGGCTGGGCGAGCCGATTCCTATCTCGTCCATTCACGGACACAATATCGCGGAGGTACTGGAACGCGCGTTTGAGTTGATGCAACCCCCACTGGAGGTCCCTGAGGAAGAAGAAGGCGAGGAACCCATCAAAATCGCGATTGTGGGGCGTCCGAATGTGGGCAAGTCGTCGCTGCTGAACGCGATTCTGGGCGAGCCGCGCGCGATTGTGAGCGAAATCGCCGGCACAACGCGCGATACGCTCGATACGCCCTTCACATGGAAAGGACAGCCCGTAATCCTGATCGACACTGCAGGGATCAAGCGACCCGGCAAGGTGCAACGCTCGCTGGAATACTACGCGCAGATGCGGGCGGAACGCGCCATGCAGCGCGCCGATGTCGCCGTGGTGGTGATCGACGCGACAGAAGGCATTACCCACAACGACCGCCGTATCGCGCAGCTCGCCGCCAACGCCGGGCGCGGCGTCGTGTGGGCAATCAACAAGTGGGATCTCAAGGAGCCGCCCGACGGCAATCTCGAACAGCGCACCCCAATCAAGAAAGACTTCGAGCGGCTCATCCAGCAGGAAGTGAAGTGGCTGGACTACGCGCCGTTCGTGTTCGTCTCTGCGCTGGCGGGCAAGGGCATCGAGCCGTTGGTGGATACCTGTATGGCGGTCGCTGACTTCCACTGTATGCGCGTCGGCACGGGCGAGCTGAACCGCCTGATTCAGGAATGGCTGTTCGAGCGTCCCTACGCGCGCAAGGGCAAGCAGCTAAAGATTTATTATGCGACAATGGCGAGCGTACGCCCCCCCACGATTGTGCTGTTCGTGAACGATCCAGAGATTGTCCACTTCTCGTTCCTGCGCTATCTGGAAAACCAGTTGCGGAGCCGATATGAATATACGGGCGTGCCGATTCGCTGGGTGATTCGCGCCGCTCATGAGGAACGGGAGAAGTGAAACGGCGTCATACTAATACTAATCGGCGAAGCTCGTCGGCGGGACGCCGACGCTACGTTGGAAGCATCCGTCGGCGGGACGCCGACGCTACAAGCACGCCCGACGTAGTGTCGGCGTCCCGCCGACGATGCGATGCTTGATAGGAGGCGATATCGGTGCAAGAGCGGTGGCTAACAGGGCTTTTCTTTGTGGCGGGCATCATTGCAGGTGTGCTGGGCATGCGCCTGTTAGGCATGCGAACAGAATCGCCTGCAGCTGCCCTGCCTGCTCCGCCGACGCTTCGGAGCGGTGATTTAGGCATGCGCATTCCCGAAAGCGATTCGGTGGACACGCGGCAGGCTCTGGAGCAGGGTTCGGCGCTGGGGAGGCTCTCCCAACAGTTCGCCCGCGATACGGACGCGCCCGCTTCGGATGCTTCGTTGCCCACGATTCCTGCTTTCAACGCCCCTGCACCGATGGGGTCTTCGCTGCCTCCCACGCAACCCGCCGACACCGAACCGCTCCAGCCGTTGCAGCAAGTGGATAATCCTGGCGTTTCCGTTGCGGGGCGCGCAACGCTTTACCGAATCCCCCCGTTTATGGGCGACGCGCTGAGAGCAAGTGAGTGATTGTTATGCCAGAAGGAGGCAAAGCCGGCGCTTCTCCATAAGCGCGAATAGTTCACAGTGCCTTTGTTGGCGCAGTTGCTAAATCGCGTAAGGCGACACTGCATTGACTTCGGTATAACCAGTGAAATGACGCAGATTCAGTGTCAGTAAATTGGGGATACTGTGCGCCTGAGCAAATGCAACAAGGCGAGCATCGTGCGACTGTTTGCCTGAGATGCTGTAGTGGCTTACAAGTGACTCCCAGATCTGGTCGATGTTCGGAGGTTCGGGTAATATCGTGAAAATCTGACGAAAGCGAGCAATGTCACTCAAACTTTGCGCCACAGTTTTACCCAAGCCGTTTACCTCGACGGGGCGAGTAGCAACAACGTGGTACTCAATCATTACCTGAGTACACACAATGAGGCTGTGCGTCATTCCGTGCAGTTTGGTTAGTGCATGAACGCAAACCACTTGGTGAGGGCTTGCGGAATCGCTGAGCCTGACTAAGATGCTTGTGTCTATGAGCCACTTCATGGAGACAGTATATCCCCGTAAATGGATTCGCGTTCGGTTGCTTCATCGGGCAGATTTACAGGCACAGATTCTCTTACAATCTGGCTCAAGATGGCTTGCCACTCATCTTCGGAGATTTGTGTTATCGAGGAAGGCGGAACGCCCAGCAGTTCGCTCGCTTGGCTTGCGGACAAGTACCCCCGTTGGCTCAGCCAGAGAATCAACTCCCTGAGAAACTCCTGCTCACTCAGAGGGGTAGACGAGACAATCTCGTCGGGTATCACAATTGCCATGGCTTAGCAATTATACTCTATCCCAAAAACCGCCAGCAGCCGATAGCGAGTAGCAGCATAACAACTATCCAGCCCGTCTGCGCTGCCGAGCGATACTGTTCGGGGAATATCCGCTCCCAGCCCAGTGCGAGGAACACACTAATCGGCAAGAGGGCAGGATAGAAGTAGCGCCCCTGCGCCTGAAAAAAGATGCGGATGAACAGTAAGAAACTAACCAGCACAAGCGCAAGCGTCGCCGCGCAAAGGATTAGCCATGCTTGCACGCCCGCAGGCTTTGGCTCGCGCAGGCGCAACAGCAAGCCAATCACGGGAATCACCATCCACACGCCCAGACCCCAGTAGACACTGTCAGGCAGGAAGTTGGGAAGCCCCGTGTTTGCGGTACGGGGCGTGCCATAGGCGAACCAGAAGCTGCGGAAAGTCCAGTCCGCCACCAGTTGCAAATACTGCCCCCAGGTCGCGCCCTGTTTCAGGAAATCCTCCGCTTTCGCCGTGCCCGCGAACACATTCACGAAGGTTTTTTGCAGGAGCGGATCATCGTACAGGATGGCGTTGCGCACGAACCACCAGCCGCCCAGAATCAAGCTAATCCCGATTGCCAATCCCGCCCTGAGGGTTCCCACTGCCCATGCCTTTTTGTGCAGCCGCGCGCTCCACAGCAAGCCCAGCGCGATGATGGGGAGTAGCAAAATGGCAGTGGCTTTCGTGATGAGGGCAAGCCCGGTGAGGATGCCGATAGGAACCTCACCCCCCTTCCCCCTCTCCGTAAACGGAGAGGGGGAGTTGCCGCGTATTGTCGCGGGGTCATCCCCCTCTCCGTTTACGGAGAGGGGGGAC
>JAOAFW010000237.1 GCA_026416065.1 Fimbriimonadales bacterium | reverse complement strand
CATCAGTAGCTCCGTCCAGAGTTCGGGGTCGCTTCGTGCTACGCGCGTTGCGGAACGCCAGCTACTTCCACCCGAAAGCACGGTTGGGTTCTTCGCGTGCAGTGCTGCAAGGCTGAACGCGATGCAGTGCGGGACAAAACTAAGCAAAGCGAACTCCCGGTCATGCTGCGCGGCGTCCATCTGCAACGGGGTGGCGCGTACCGCGCGTATCAGATGCTCTACGCGCTCGATGGCGTCCGAATCGGTTTCGCGCGTTGGCGTGATTACCCATTGTGCACCGTGAAACAGATCGGCGCGTGCAGCTTGGTAGCCGCGATATTCCGTACCCGCAACCGGGTGCCCACCCACAAAACGACTTGGATGAGAGAGATATTCTCGTGCCCACTCCAGTACGGGTTGCTTGACGCTGACCACATCGGTTATCGTCGTGTCGGGGCGTATGGACGGCGCGAGCCGTTGCAAAATCGCGGGTACCGCACGCGGCGGCGTCGCAATCACGATGAGGTCTGCATCGGCGCAAGCAGGCACCGAATCCACTGGCTGGTCAATCGCGCCCATCTCAAGTGCGCCTCGTATTGCGTCGGGGTCTTTGTCATATCCCAGCACCAGGTCGCCTAACTCGGCATGTTGATACGCCAGTGCGACAGATGTACCGATTCCGCCTAAGCCAATAATGCTGATGTGCATAGCGTATGTGTTCCTCGTCAGCGGGGACGCTGACGCTACGTGGTATATGTTCCTCGTTAGCGGGGACGCTGACGCTACATGGATCAGCGTTCTCGCGCCTTTTTCTCCAGATCTTCGACGCGCTTTGCGAGTTCAGGCAGTTTGTAGAGATACGCCAGTATCTGAAGCCATTCCCGATGCGGCATGGCCGGTGTGCCCCAATAGATGCCGTTGGCGGGCAGGTTCTTGGAAACGCCGCCCTGCGCGCCTACTACCACATGATCACCTAAATGCACGTGGTCTTTCACGCCTACTTGACCAGCCAGAATCACGTGATGTCCCAATGTGGAGCTGCCTGCGATTCCTACCTGTGACACCAGCAGGCAATGTTCACCGACCTGCACGTTGTGAGCAATCTGCACGAGGTTATCGATTTTCGTGCCTTTGCCGATGCGTGTCTCGCCCGTCGTGGCGCGGTCGATAGTGGTGTTGCAGCCGATTTCCACGTCGTCTTCAATCACCACGCGCCCGATTTGGGGGATTTTGTGGTGGACGCCCTCGTGTTGCACATACCCGTAGCCGTCGCCGCCGATGACCGCGCCCGGGTGGACAATCACGCGATTGCCAATCTGCACGCGCGGCATAATCGTGACTTGCGGATAGACCACGCAGTCATTGCCGATCTCTACTTCGTCACCGATGTAGCAGAAAGGGTAGATTTTCACGCGGTGTCCGATCTTCACACGTTCCCCAAGCACGACATAAGACATCAGGCTTACCTCGTCGCCGAGTTCGCAATCTGCGCCCATGACGACGGTGGGATGGACACCGGTCTCAGGAGCGCGGAACGGGCTGTAGAGCGCGAGGATTTTCGCCCAGGCGAGGCGTGGCGCAGGGTGCAGCAGCAATGATTTGCGGATATCGGGCGAAACAGTCAGGTTCGGCTTGGTCAGGATGGCGGCAGCTGGGGAAGCAAGGGCGTCCTGCAGGCGACGGGCGTCCTCCGCAAAAGTCAGCCCCCCTGCAGGCACGTCTTCAATCCCACCCACAGCAGCGATGGTGAGTTCCGAGTCGCCGCGCACCAAGCCTTGAGTCAGCTCCGCCAGTTGCGCCAGTGTGTAGGTTGCCATCGGGGAATATGATACCGCTTACTCCGTCGATTCGCGTAGCAGATTGATATCTTCTGAGGTCAGGCATGCCTTTGCGAACAGGTCAGGTCGAAGCGCGCGCGTGAGGCGAAGCTGTTCCCTGCGTCGCCATCGTGCAATCGCGCCATGATTGCCTGATAGCAGTACGCTGGGCACTCGCATACTTCGAAACTCTTCTGGGCGCGTGTACTGGGGATAGCCTAACAACCCATCAGCGTACGAGTCCTGTCCCAGTGATTCGGGCGAGTGAATTGCGCCCGGCAGCAGGCGTACGACAGAGTCTATGACGATCAGGGCGGGCAACTCGCCTCCTGTCAACACATAGTCGCCGATGCTAATCACATCGGTTGCTAAATGCGTCCGCACACGGGCGTCTACGCCTTCGTAGTGCCCACAGATGAGTATCAGATGTTCCTGCTCCGAAAGTTCCTGCGCCATCGCTTGCGTGTAGAGAACGCCTTGAGGCTCGAGAAGAATGACGCGCGTTTTGCCCCTAACCCAAGACTCCTTTTCCCAAAGGGGGTGTGAATGCGCCTCTCGCTCGGTAGGAGCGGATGGAGAGGATGCCTGCAAACAGTATTCCACTGCCCCGAAGATGGGTTCGGGTTTCATCACCAGTCCTGCGCCGCCACCATAGGGCTCATCATCGGTCTTCTTATGCTTGCCCTCGGCGAAATCGCGCAGTGGAATAGCGCGAATCCGCACCAAGCCCCACTCCTGCGCGCGCCCGACGATGCTGTAGCCAACGCCTGCTTCAATCACCTCGGGAAACAGCGTGATTACATCGATGCGTAGCACGCGGCGATTATACCCATGCTACAATTAGAGGGGGAACCCACATGAATCAGCGTACAGGTGTTGTACAACCACATAGCACTGAAGCGGAGATGAGCGTTCTCGGCTCGATGATGCTTGACGCCGACGCCCTCGAGAAAGTCGCCGAGATCTTGCAGATTGAGGATTTTTATCATCCAGCGCATCGCACCCTCTATGAGGTGATACACTCACTCTATGAGCGGAACATGGCGGTTGACTTGCTCACAGTACAGGAAGAGCTACGCCGCAGGAACCAGCTGGAAGACGTGGGGGGCTTGCCCGCCCTGGTAAACATCATAGAGAGCGTGCCGACTGCTGCGAATGCCGAGTATTACGCCCGTATCGTACAGGAGCAGGCGGTGCTGAGACGATTGCTGCGTGCCGCGCACGAAATCATTCGTATCGTGGAGGAGCCAGAACTGGAGCTGCAGCAGATTTTAGATCAGGCAGAGCAGGCGGTCTATCAGGTTGCTGAGCGACAGATTGGGCGTGAGTTCCTCAGCGTGAATCACCTGGTATTGGATGTATTAGGGCAGTTTGAGGAGCGGTACCAGACCCTGCAAGAGCATCCGGGCGGCGAGTTTCTGCTGGGCATCCCGACCGGATTCCGGGACCTGGATCGGATACTGTCCGGGTTGCAGCCTTCCGAGTTGATCATTTTGGCAGCGCGCCCCAGCGTGGGGAAAACGTCGCTGGCGATTAACATCGCCGAGCATGTGGCGATACGGGAGCGCAAACCGGTCGCGATTTTTAGCCTGGAGATGGCTGCGGAGCAGCTGGTGCAGCGCATGCTCTGTTCCCAAGCGGCAGTGAGCGCACAGCGCATGCGCCGATTGCAACTCAACACCGACGAGTGGGCGAAGCTGCACGACGCCGCAAACCGCTTGTTCAACGCCCCTATCTTCATCGACGACACCAGCAGCCTCTCGCCGATGGAGATGCGTGCCAAGTGCCGTCGCCTCAAAGCGAAACATAACAATCGCGACCTTGGGCTTATTGTGGTGGACTACTTGCAGCTGATGCGCTCCTCGAATCGACGAGTGGAGAACCGCAATCAGGAGATTGGCGAGATCGCCCGCGCTCTCAAGCAGATTGCCCGCGAGTTCCACGCGCCCGTGCTGGTTTTGTCGCAGCTTTCGCGTTCGGTGGAGCGACGCGAGAACAAACGCCCCATGCTTTCTGACCTGCGCGATAGCGGCTCAATTGAGGCGGAAGCCGATGTGGTGCTGTTCATCCATCGCGAGGAATACTACGGCGATAAGGACGCAATGCCCGCCGATCCCCCACCGGGCTATGTACGACAGGAGGATGTGGAGATTATTATCGCCAAGCAGCGCAACGGACCGACGGGTAAGGTGGTGATGGCGTTTCAGCCGGACTATTCACGCTTCGTGGGCATCGAGCGCGAGCATGCGGGGGTATATTGAGCCCCTCCCCCAGTCCGGGAGAGGGGTTGCCGTTGAGAAGACTCTTACGCTGCTCGTGGCGGCTCGGTTGTCGTGACGCGTGTGTAGAGACGGTCGAGCCAACTCACAATCTCCTGACTCACAGCGCGAATATCCGCCAGACACTGTTCTGCGAGCGCCTTGTCGCCCTGTTCCATCGCCTCTACCGCACGCGCCGCAATCTGGTGCAAGCGCGCATGGGGCGGTTCTATCGACTGGAACTCCGGTAAGTGCCCGAACTGCTGCTGTCCGCTGGAGTAGTACCATGTGCCCAGCGCGCACTTCTTGTGCGACACCAGCTGGTCGCGAGAAATCATTTCGCCGTGATGCACCATCCGTTCCACGCGCTCGGCCCACTTCAAGTGAGCGCGCTTAAAAGTGTTAATCTTCTCCTCAAACGACTCCTCTGCTGAGGTACGGAATCGTCCCAGTGAGAACATTAATCTTTCCACGATAGACGAGGTTGCGGTATTTTGCTGGTTCAGGTGGTGGATTGCCTCGATTTGCTCTCGGACGATGCGGTTCGTTTGCTCTGCGTTGGCAGCGGCTTGCTGGGAGAGCGCAGCCATCTGCTGTAGTGCGTGCGAAGTGGTCTCTGCGCTGGCAAGCATCTGTTCACTGGCAGCACTGGACTGCTCGGCAATCGCTGCAATCTGCTCAATCTCGCTGAGCGTCATGTCCGCTGACTGCTGCACTTCCTGCATGAGCAACGCGGAAGAGTTGACTTGTTGTGCAATCTCATCGACCGCTTTCAGAATAGCCTGCAACCCTTGTGCGACTTCCTGCGAGACACGCCCGCCTTGCTGTACTACCGTCAGGTTCTGCTCGATCGCTTGCACCGTCGTATGGGTTTTGTCCAGCACTTTGTCGATGATTTGCTGAATCTCCTTACTGGCTTGGGCGGAGCGTTCGGCAAGTCGGCGCACCTCATCGGCGACGACTGCGAACCCGCGTCCCGCCTCGCCTGCACGTGCCGCCTCAATCGCGGCGTTCAGCGCAAGCAGATTGATTTGTCGAGCAATCTCCTCAATCTTGTTCAAAATGTCCGACACAGCGGCGGACATCGTCGCGAGTTGCTGGATTTCCTCAGCGGTATAGCGTGTCTGCTGTTCTATCTGTTGCATCACTTGCTGCGACTGGTTCAGGGCGGTGCGTCCCTCGCTGGCGATTTGGGTCGCCTGCCCTGTTGCTTGCTGCGATTGCTGGAGCTGGCGCGTCGCCTCGCGGATGCGCTGTACGATAAAGTTCACTCGTTCCACACCGACACTGGCGGAGCGAGCTGTTTGCTCTGCGCCCCGCGCCACCTCCTGCGCCGCTTGCTGCACCTGTTGCACACTCTCCGTGATACTCTGAATCTCGAACGCGAGATGCTCCGCGCCGCGCGCTGTGTCCTGTGCCGTTTCGCCCACCTGCGCCGAGCGATCGGAGGCGACACGCAATCCTTTAACTATCGTCTGCACGCTCTGCAGCACGAGGTCTGCAGCCTGGCGCGTCTCCTGTAGCGACTGGACAAAGTAGTTCATCGCCTCGTTGTAGTACTGAGCCAGTTTGTCCTGCTCGCCGTGCGGCGTCATCCGATATAACAGGTCGCCCTGATGAAACTGAGCCATTGCCTGTTCCACCCGTTGAATCTGTTCTTGCCAGGTGCGGGTCGCCTGCTCGAGTTGTTGGAGACGCTGTTCGGTATCTGAAGTCGTCAGGGGAATCACAGTTTGGTTGCGCTGTTTCCACCAAGCCAGTACACCTGCAGATATCAGAAACGCTACCACTACAGGGACCAATCCGTTCGCAAATGCGCCTACAATCCCTGTAGCAACCAGCGCAATCGCAACTATAGCCTCATACCAGCGATTCGTTCTCATCGGTCACCGTCCTATCCAGAGTGGCATAGCGGTCGTTTCGAAGGGATTATTGGCGTGCGCAGGCGAAAAATCGAGTCGTTGTTCCGCTTTTCAGGTACAATCCTCGGTGTTCAAGGGAGGTTAACCATGCCTATTCGGATTGGAATCAACGGTTTCGGGCGTATCGGGCGGATGACGCTCCGCGCCATCCGCAAACATTACCCCAAAGATTTCGATGTAGTGGCGATTAACGACCTCACCGACGCCCACAGCAACGCACACCTTTTCAAGTACGACACCACTTACGGAACCTATCCCGGCGAGGTGAAAGCGGAAGAGAACGCGATTGTCATCGACGGCGACCGTATCCGAGTCTTCGCCGAAAAAGACCCCGCGAATATCCCGTGGGGCGATGTGGGCGCAGACATTGTTATCGAATCGACAGGCGTGTTCACCGACGGTCAGAAAGCGGTGGCACACCTGAAGGGCGGCGCAAAGAAGGTGATTATTCCCGCCCCCGCCACCAACGAAGATGTCACGATAGTGATGGGTGTGAACCACGAAACCTATAACCCCAGCCAGCATCATGTGGTTTCGAACGCTTCGTGTACAACCAACTGCCTTGCGCCCGTGAGCAAGGTACTGCATGAGCATTTCGGGATTGAGCATGGCATTATGACCACTGTCCACGCTTACACGAACGACCAGCGCATTCAGGATCAGGTGCATAAAGACCTGCGTCGCGCCCGTGCGGCGGCGGCGAACATCATCCCGACCTCCACCGGCGCAGCGAAGGCGATTCACCTCGTGCTGCCTGAGCTGAAAGGGCGTATGCACGGGATTGCACTGCGCGTGCCAACGCTCACGGTGTCGATTGTGGACCTGACCGTCACGCTGGCGCGTGAAGCGACGGCGGAAGCCATCAACGCCGCGTTCCAGCAGGCGGCGGAAGGCGCATTGAAAGGCATTCTGGGCGCGACGGACGAGCCGTTGGTGTCGATGGACTTCCGCGGCGACGAGCGCAGCGCGATTGTCGACCTGCCCTCGACCTTAGTGATGGGCGGACGCCTCGCCAAAGTGCTGGCGTGGTACGATAACGAGTGGGGCTACTCGTGTCGCGTCGCCGACCTCGCGAAATACATCGCCAGCAAGGGCTACTGAGCGACCGCTGGCTCCGATATGCGCCGTGGGCGATTCTCGCGGCGCATATCCTGCTGGCGATTGCCTACAACCTCGCCACGCCGTTCGGCAACAACGGCTACGCCAACACGCCCGACGAAGGGGCGCACTTCCAGTATGTACAGTTCGTGGCGCGGGAGTGGCGCTTGCCCATCTTTGAAGGCTACGAAGGCGTGGGCTACGAGGCGCATCAGCCGCCGCTGTATTACTTTCTGGCGGCGGTTTTTTATCACCTGTTCGGCGGCGCGGGCAAGGGCGTGCGGCTGCTCTCCACGCTGTGCAGCGCGGGCGTGGTGTGGCTGGTGTGGCTCAGCCTGCGCCGTGTCGCGCCTGAACGCCCCCTGCTCGCCCTCAGTGGGATGGGCTTTGCGGCGTTTTTGCCGATGCATATCGCGATTGGCAGCGCAGTGGGCAACGACGCGCTGACGAACCTGCTGTTTGCGGCGGTGCTGTATCGATTGCTAACTTACCTCACCCCCCCGTCCCCCCTCTCCGTAAACGGAGAGGGGGATGACCCCGCGACAATACGCGGCAACTCCCCCTCTCCGTTTACGGAGAGGGGGAAGGGGGGTGAGGTTCCTATCGGCATCCTCACCGGGCTTGCCCTCATCACGAAAGCCAC
>JAOAFW010000151.1 GCA_026416065.1 Fimbriimonadales bacterium | reverse complement strand
CGTCGTAGGTCATCCTGTCCTCAGTCGTCTGCCCGTTCACCGTGCGGGTGCGCGTGAGGCGGTTGCCCACCTTGTCGTAGGTGTAGCTGATGGTATAGGCGTGCTGCCCCGTGCGCTGCTCAGCAATCAGCTGCCCCTGATGGTCGTAAGTGTACCGCACTTCCGCGACCTTCTGCAGGTTGCCTTGCGCGTTGGGCAGGAACTCCTCTTTGCGCGCGATCCTGCCCAGCGCGTCGTAGTGGTACACCTCGCGTCGGAACGGAGCCGTGCCTGCACGCCACTCCAGCGCTTTCACGCGGTCGGGGTTCTGGTTGGGGGGCTCGTAGGTATAATAAACGACGCTTGTGCCGTTGTCGTAACGCACCGCGCGCAGGCGTCCCGTGAGGTTTTCACGGATATACTCGACCTCGAGGGCGTTGCCCTGCCACACTTGCGTCAGCTCGTTCGCGGCGTTATAGCTGTAGCGGAACGCCTTGAGCGGCTGCCCGTTAGCGTCTTTGAGCGTGAGGTCAGTGAGCAGCCCGCGCCGGAAGTGATACTCCACCTCGCCTTCAGGCGTGATGACCTTCCACAGCTCGCCCGTGCTGGGCTTGTATTGCCATATCGTAGTGCGCACGGGCTGACCGTTGGGGTTGTTCGGAGGCAGTTCCGTCATCGTGAGCAGACGCCCTTCCAGATCGTAGGTGTAGCGCACAAGCTTTTCGGGCGTTTGCTTCTCGCGCAGGCGTCCCCAGCTGTCGTAGCGGTGGAAGATGTCCTGCCCGCGCGCGTTCTTTATCTGGGTAATCCAGCCCAGCGGGTTGCGCCACACCCTGGCGCCGTTGCCCAGTGCGTTTTGCACCTTCGTGGGGTGTCCGTAGGCGTCATACTCGTATTTCTGGGTGCGATGCCCTTCGGCGTCCCACGCTTCCATCAGCAAGCCGCGCGTCTCATCCCACACATAAGCGGTTCCGACCTCTTCGCCCGCGCCGACGCCCGCCAGCTCAATCGCTTTTTCCAAGTCGCCCGTCGCGTTGTAGCCGTAGTACACCCGATACTTGCCCGCAGGGGTCAGCGCGTCCCGCACGGAGCGCAGGCGGTTCAGCGCGGTGTATTCCAGTTCTACGGCGTTGCCCAGTGGGTCTTGGGCGCGGGTGAGGTTGCCCCGCTCGTCCCAGCAGAAGGTGTAGGTCGCGCCTGCAGGCGACTGGACGGAGGTGAGCTGATAGAGCAGGTTCCAGCCGAGTGTGGTCGTGCGTCCGAGCGGGTCAATCGTGCGCATTAGGCGTCCGAGTGCGTCATATTCGTAGACCAGATAGCCAAAGTCGTTCTCTGCCAGTTCACTGACGCCGAAGCGCACGCGATGGCGCGGATCACCGAGGAACTGCGGATAATCGATTGGAACAGGGCAAGGCACCATCATCCAGTTGTCTCCTGCTCTGCCTACCGAAGTGTAGCCGAGGCTGTATCCGCGCACATCATAATGATAGCGAACGCCGTAGCCCATCCGATCGCGCAGCTCAGTGAGCAGCGCGCTGTGTCGCCAGGCGGCTTCATACTTGAACCGATGTGCGGCGCCTGTTCTCGGTGTCTCGTTCGCATACTCGAGAGGCGGCGATATCACACTGCGCAGGTATACTTGCTGCCCAAACTCACCCGGCGTCTCCATCCCACCACTGGCTGGGTAGGGATAATAAGTGAACTGCCACACGCGCTGCAGTGGATCGCGTATGGACTTGAGCTTGCCGTACCACGCTTCAGGTACAGGGATGAAGGGAGTGCGGTCCGGGACGACGTCGCCTGCCTGATAGTACGCCAGTTCCAGTACACGCCCCGTGGTATCCACTACACGCGTCAGCTGCCCTGCGGGGTTGTATTCCAACGTCACCCCTTGATTATGCAGGTCGCGAATCGCCGTCAGCCGCCCCGAAGCGTCAAACTCCCAGCGCACCTGCGAAGCGCGAACGAGGCGAAAGCCTGTCGGCGTGGGTTGCAGGCGGTCATACACGCCTTTCATCGCCACATACGACCCGTCGGGCTGCGCCGCAAACTGCAGGATGCGCCCGTCGGGTTCGTGCAGTTCCATCCCGTATGCTGTGGGCACAAGGCGCGCCTCGTAGCTGTGCCGCCAGCCCACGCCCAGCGCGCCCTCCCGCGTGTCCTGCGCGTTGTAGGTCAGCCCGAACGCCACGCCTGCCTGACCGCCCCAGCCGACCAGTCCCAGCCCCACTGTCAGGTTGCCGTTCCACGGGTTCATCACGCCATAGGGTACGGGGAAGCTGCCTTGCCACGGGAAGGGTGTCCCGAAAGTGTCGGGCGCAGGCGCAGTGGCTTGCACCTCGGTACGGCTAATCGTGAGCCAGCTCCCGCCTTGCGGGGCGACGACTTGCACTGCGTAGCGATTGCGCGTAGGCACCTGCACCGAGACCACCTGCAACGGCGCGCCCCGAAACTCCACGGTGGTTGTGTAGCGCTCGTTCGCGCCCAGATCGTGCAGGTTCACCTGAACGGTGTGGTTCGCGCTGCCGACATAATCGCCCAGTTGCACGGCGAACTGCAGGGTGTACCAGCCGCTGGGCGCGCCAAAGTTGCCCCACGACGGGGCGCGGGACAGCCCCAGGTTCGCTTTCACAATCGCGAGGTCGTCGTCCTTAACCGCCCCGTCGCCGTTGAGGTCGGCATTAGGGTCGGATGTGCCCAGCGCAGCGTCCACGAGGCGGTAGTCGTCCTCACCGATTGTGCCGTCGCGGTTCGCATCGCCGTTCGGGAGGGTGAGTATCGGCACATCGGGGGGACAGGCGACGGCGTGTTGGAGCAGGGTAGAAGCGAAGTGTGCCCAGAAAGCGGATTCAGAAACGGAGGTTGGAGAAATAGTACTATCAGCAGTATTTACCCCCCCCCCGTGTGTGGACGAGTTCAGTAGCAACGCCAAACTGGGGCGGGAGGCACAGCGACAGGGTCAGCAGACCGACAAGGAGCCGCATCGCGCGGCTGCGCGCCAGAGACTGGCGAATACCTCGTAAAGTGCATCCTCTCATCATTGAGACCTCCTTCAGCGATTTCCGATGTCCCGTCATTGGGACGCCTATATTATAGTGAATTTTTCAGGGTTTGTCAAGGGGGGTAGGGGGGAAATTGGGGTGAATTTCGGCGCTAAATGGGAAAATTCGAGGTATCTGAGCGATAGAGCGAAGCGTTTTTGAGGAACTCACTCCACGCGAGGTATACTTCCCCCGCACAACAGGAGAGAACGCTATGACACCCATCCGAGTCACTGTCTGGGACGAGAATCCGCCGCATGTCGACAGGCGATACCGCCGAGCGCATCCGCCAGCGCGTGCATCACGAGGGCAAGGAACTGCTCGTGGGACTTCGGGCGCAAGGCGGTTGAAATTTCGCGATCCCATCCTCGAGATCGGGAACTTTTTCGCGCTCGACAGCGTAAAGTTGAGTGGAAGGCACTCAAGAGACCTTCCATAAACACACTCAGAAGGAGGGATGATGATGCGATTACTGGCACGACGTGAACCGGAGAGCGCTGTAGTGCGCTGGAATCCGTTCCGTGAGATGGAGCAGTTCCGCCGCGAGATGGACGAGTTGTTCAACCGCTTCTTTGACTGGCGACCGACTTTGGCGACGCCGACTGAGCTGGAGTTCTCGCCCGCGCTGGATGTGTACGAGACGCCTGAGGAGTTCGTGGTGTTCGTGACCGCGCCAGGCG
>JAOAFW010000146.1 GCA_026416065.1 Fimbriimonadales bacterium | reverse complement strand
GTGCTCTCATGGAGCGGGATGTGCGTCAGGGCGTCAAGCCCTACGATTAATGCCTGTTCGCGTTGGTCGTCCTGTTCCAGCACGCGAATAAGACGATGCACCGCGCGGATGAAAAGCTCCTCCAGTCGCACCACCTGAGGCAAGATCCAGTCTTGATAGAAGCCGCGCAGCAATTCTCCATGATAAAGCTGCACTGCCCTGAACAGCGTCGCGATACGCTCCGTTTCCGAGTCGGTCTCAGCCTGCTGAAGGAGGGCGGCAAACTGTTGCATATCCACCACAAACAGGTCGGGGTTCAGCTGCACCGTCTGATGGGTGGCAAGAATCACAGGAGCGTCGCTCTCTGTTTTGAGCAGTTTGCGCAAGAAGGAGAGCGCCATGTTCAGGTTATGCCGCCCCGAAGCGGGGTCGGCGTCCCGCCAGAGCATATCAATCAAAAATTCACGGGGATGCGCCTGATGCAAATGGAAGGCAAGATAGCCCAGCAAGGCGGCGGTGTGTTGCGTACAGAAATGGGTCAACACCTGATTGTCCCGCTCTGCACGAAGCCCCCCAAGCAGTTGAATCCGCCACGGTTGGACCGATTGCATGCCTGTCCAGTATACCCCAAATTGCTTCATTCACTCCTTTTAGATGATTTTTTGATGGCAGACAATTATCATCAACCTGAGGAAATATAGCCATGCGATGGATATCGAGTAGTATTGGGCTTATATGCCTGCTGATACTGGCAAGCGCACAGTCGTTTACCTATCAAGGGCTGCTGAGACAAGGAGGCAGTCCGGCTAACGGCAACTACCAGATGACTTTTCGTCTGTTCAATGTGCCAGCGGGCGGCGCTGCGCTGGCGACTGTCGGACCTGTGAATGTCCCTGTTAGCAACGGCTTGTTCACCGTTGAGCTGAACTTCGGCGCGGTGTGGACAGGCGCCGATCGTTTCTTGGAGATTCAGGTGGGCGCAACGACGCTTACACCCCGTGTAAAAATCAACCCGACGCCGTATGCTATCCGCGCCGCCTCCGCTCCATGGGGTGGTCTTACGGGCGTGCCCCCTGGCTTTGCCGATAATGTGGACAACGACACCACCTATTCGGCAGGGGCGGGCTTGCAGCTGGTGGGCACCACCTTCTCGATTGCGCCAGGTGGCGTGGTGACCAGCATGTTAGCCGACCTGTCGGTGACGACGGTCAAAATCGCCGATAACGCCGTGACCTCCGCTAAGATTGCCGACGGCGCAATCGCCGCCGTCGACATCGCCAACGGCGCGGTGACTGATGCGAAGCTTTCGAGCACGGGCGTCACCGCGGCGACTTATGGCAGCGCGACGCAGGTGGCGCAGTTCTCTGTGAACGCGCAGGGGCGGATTACCGCAGCGGGCAATGTGACCATTTCGGGCGTGTCACCGGGTGGTGTGGCGGGCGGCGACCTCACGGGAACCTACCCGAACCCCACGATTGCCGCGAACGCCGTCAATAGCACGAAAATCGCGGACGGAGCGGTGGGAACCAGCGATGTTGCCAATAACGCTGTGACCAACGCGAAACTGGCAAACGACGCGGACTCGCTGAACAAGGTGTCGGGCGGCTTAATGCACAGCACCGGCTCACGGATTGGTGTAGGCACTTCCTCGCCTCTGGCGGCGTTCCAGGTCGACGCAGCTGCCGGGAACGACCTGTTCCGGGCACGCGCTGGCACAACGACCCGCTTCATCGTGTTAGAAGACGGAAAAGTCGGGATAGGGGTTTCTGGTCCCGCTGCGCGGCTACAGGTCGATGCCGATTCGACCTCGGGCGAAGACATTCTGCGTCTGCGTTCCGCCTCCACTACGCGGGTCACTGTCTCGAATGACGGGCGAGTGGGCATCGGCGTCGGGGCAGGACAGCCGGCTGCGCAGCTGATTGTAGACGGCGCTTTTAATGTGGATCCGTTCCGTGTCCGTACAGAAGACAGTTCGGGAACAGCCACGACCCGCTTCATCGTGACCGCGAGCGGCAATGTCGGCATCGGCACTCTCTCTCCCGACCGGGAACTGGTCGTTGACGGCACAGCGAAGGTCGATGTGATTGAGATTGTCGGCGCTGATATTGCCGAAAAGTTCCCCGTCACTGACACCGTGGAGCCGGGTATGGTGGTAGAGATCGACCCGGCGAATCCCGGTCAGCTCCGTAAGTCGCGCGGCGCGTACAGCAAGCGCGTGGCGGGCGTGGTGGCGGGCGCGAATGGATTGTCAAAAGGAATCGTTCTGGGTAACCTCGACGGCAGTGAGCATCACCCTCCCATCGCCATGAGTGGGCGCGTGTGGGTCTACGCCGACGCGACGAAGCGCGCCATCGAACCCGGCGACTTCCTGACCACGGCGGAACGCCCCGGCTATGCGATGGCGGTCAGTGACGCCCGCAGGGCGCAGGGCACGATTCTCGGTAAAGCCATGACCCATCTGGAGAAAGGCAAGACGGGCTATGTGCTGATGCTCATCAACTTACAGTGAGGAGGTGATCAAAATGCGTGGACTATGGATACTGTCGTGTTGCTTAGCAATCGGCGGCGCTGGAAGCCTGTGGGCGCAAGGTGGCGACGATGGGCTGGTCGTCGAGGTAGAGGAAGCCATCCGCCGCGAGCCACCGAAAGCACTGCACACTTCGCGGAAATCGCTGCTTGTGCCCCAGACGCAGCCGACACGCGTTCTGCTGCCCCGCACCATCGCGCCACCGCCCGAATCTCCCCCAGGCGAGGCAGCGCACCCCATCTTGGAAGTGGGCTACACGCGGGACGCGCCGCCCCATCTGCTGGGACAGGCAAAGTGGCACCATATTCAGTCGCGGGACGCAGAGAGTGGACGCCCTCTGCGCGGCTGGGTATGCCATCTCGAACTCTACTCCGAGAACGCCGTCGGACTGCGTTTGAAAATGCGCGGGCGAGTAGAGGCAGGTGTGCAGATGCATGTCTACATCCCTGGCAGCGAGGTAGTGTTGCCCGTGCGCGTGTATCCGGATGAAGAAGGCTATTGGTGGACGCCCTCGGTCTGGCGTACGCAGAGCATCGGTCTGGAAGTGTTCGTGCCCGAAGAGGTCGATGCGCAGCGACTGCCGGAAGTCACGGCGATTGCCTATATGTATCGCGGGATTGAACCCGACTTCGCGCCTGCCGAGCTGGGCTGCCATCTGGATGTGACCTGCTTTTCGAGCCATGCTACCACTGCACGGGGTGTGGCGCGGATCCTCTTTCCCGTGGGCAGTGGCAATGCTCTCTGCACGGGGCAACTGATTAATCGTGACCCTTCCGACCTCACGCCCATCTTTTCCACCGCGCAGCACTGCATCAGCACCCAGACCTCTGCGAACGGGATGGAGGCATATTGGTTCTTCCAGACCGCCACCTGCAGCGGCATACCGCCGAATGTGAACACGGTACCACGCACGCAGGGTGCACGCCTGCTCAAGCAACATTTCAACTCCGACTGGACGCTGCTGGGGCTGTATGAGCCACCGGAAGGGGATGTTTGGTTGGGCTGGACGACGGCTAGTTGGAGTGGAGGCAGTAGCGGTTCTGCGATTCATCATCCTGGCGGCACCTTCAAGCGTCTCAGCTTCTTCACGCGGGTCTTTGGCTTCGGCACAGGCTGCGGACGCACCGGGCTGTGGGATACAGAAGTCGTAATCGGCAACGGCACAATTGAGGGAGGCTCGTCGGGTTCCGCAGGGCTGGATAACAATCGGCTCATTCGGGGTATCTGTTCCTGCGTCGAGACCGACAGCAACGGCAACTGGATATGTCCGACAGCAACCAACGATGTCTGGGTCGGCTGGGGCAAAATCAGCCAAGCGTTCGACAATATCCAGTACTACATTTTGGATATGGCGAACCCGACCTTTGTGGATCGCAGCGTGAGCGGCGACCCCAGCAATGAAGGCAACTCGGAGCGCGGTACCTCATCCAACCCGTTCAATACTGTGCATGAGGCGACCTTCTGCGTGCCTTCGGGTGGCACCGTTCGCATCCGTCCTGGCAACTACAACCAGCAGTTCACTCTATGGCGTCCGATGACGCTACAGCGCGACGGCAGTTCGGGTACCGTGGTAATCGGCGCGCCATAGCCCTCACTTCCT
>JAOAFW010000108.1 GCA_026416065.1 Fimbriimonadales bacterium | reverse complement strand
GGCAGCGTCAGATGTGTATAAGAGACAGCCGTCAACCCCTGTGGTATAATCCCTGTGATGGCGATGGGCGATTCGTTCTCGTTCATTCGGGAGGGTTCGGAGCTGGGCGAGCCGCGCTTCGAGGCAGTACGTCCGCCTGCAACGGCGGAGGAGGCACGACGGCGGGGCGACGCAGCACTGCGTCAAGGCGAGTTTGACGAGGCGTTTCGCTACTACAAACTCGCAATCCAGATGGACGGCGACAATAGCGAACGCTACATACAGCTCGGCGACGCCTATGCGTATGCCGACCAGCCCGCCCGTGCGTTAGCGTATTATCAGCGCGCGCGTAAAATGAACCCCCGCGACCCCGAACCCTACTTCGCGCTGGGCGAAATCTATCGCCGCTATGGACGCTATGACGCCGCGATTGCTCACTTCAAACGCGCCATCGAGTATGGTGCGAATAACGCTTTCGTGCAGTTCAAGTACGCAGAAGTACTCGCGCTGAGCCAGCAGTACACCAAAGCGGTCGAGGCAGGGCGCGCCGCCGTGAACCACGAACCCAGCAACGGGTTCTACCGATTCTGGCTCGCCGATCTGCTGGAACAAATTGGTGATGTGGATGAGGCGATGCAGGAGATGGAGATTGCGACCCTGCTCAATCCCGAAGACGACTATTACCACTTCCGGTATGGATTGCTGTGTATTGAGAACGACCTGTTGCCGCGCGCAGTGGAATGTTTCCAGCGCGCCCTGAGCCTGAAACCGCAACGCGCCCTCTACCTGACCCTGATAGGGGATGTCTACATGCTTTTGAACGACTCCCAAAAAGCCGAACATGCCTATCGTCAAGCAGGCGGATTAGACAGCTACGACCGCGCTGAACTTCAACGTGCCCGACGCATTGCTGGACTGGACAACGGCAAGATTTCTATCCACCCTGAAGACTCAGCGCGCTGATGGAGCCGCTGCAACATCAACGACAAAAATCTCGCGCTGCTCGTTGGTAATCACCAGGCGTTCGTTATCGACCCACTCGATTGCTTCGCATTGTTTGCCGTCCCGAACGGGAATGCGGCGCGCTTTGCCCTGTGTGAGGAATTTGTCGCCGCGCACGGGACGCTCGAACAGCCAGATGGACTGCTGCGGTGCCTGACACAGCACTGCCAGCGTGCGCTCGTCGGGCGACATTGCCGCTGCAGTGACCCATCCGCCCAGATCAGGGTGCGAGTCGACCAGCGAGAGCATGTTCACGCGGTCAGTATGCTGGGAGTCGAGCCTGTAGAGCTTGGTTCCGTTCTCTGGGGTGCTCATCTGGCGCGGGGCGCGGTGCTTAGTCAGGAGATAGAGTTTGCCTTGAAACACAAACACGGCTTCACAGTCGAAATGCCACACATCGCCCGGAAACGCCTTCTGGTCGGGGTAAGCGATAGGGATGCGCTTGAGCGTGTGCGCCTGCAAAGTCGCTTCGGGGTTCGGTTCCTTGACCACATAAACTGCCAGGTCGCGTCGCGCGTTGACATTGTTGCCGACATCTGCGATGTAGAGTGTGTCGCCTGCGATAGCGATATCTTCCCAATCGATGTTCGCTGCGCCCTCAATCAGGATCCCCTCGTACACGACGGAAGGGTCTTCGGGACGGTCGGAGGAGTCGCGTCGGGAAACAAATGGCGGGATGACTACACTGCCGTCCAATCGGATAGGGAAGATACGCGGGCGGTCGCCACTGTCGTTGTGTACCCAGAAGACGCCCTCGTAGGTACGACTGCGCGCGATGCCGCTCATCTCATCAATCGGTTGATGTCGCACAATTGCGCGCGGCTGGAGAGTCAGCACTTCCTGAATCGAGACGCCTTCAGCGGGCAAATAAAAGGCTGCGATTGCTATTCCTGTTATTATTCCCAGCAGCCAACCGAAGAGCCGTCGCATATCGCATACAAGTGTACCTGTGCCGAAGTTAAGAGGGGATTAAGCCGTTCTGGGCGATTCCTTCCTTGAGGTATAACTGTTGTGGCATGAACATTTACACCGTCACTCTCATTCGCGGCGACGGGATTGGACCCGAGATTGCTGAGTCGGTAGTGGAGATTTTTGCAGCTGCCGAAGTGCCCATCCAGTGGGAGGAAGCCTACGCGGGGCTGGCATGTCTGGAGCAGTTTGGCGTCCCCATCCCCGACACAACGCTGGAGTCGATACGGCGCAACCGTATCGCGCTCAAGGGTCCCACCACTACTCCTATTGGGCGTGGGCATCGGAGTATCAACGTTGCAATCCGGAAGGCGTTCGAACTGTTTGCGAATGTGCGCCCTGCGCGTTCGATTCCCGGTGTGCAGTCGCGTTATAACGAAATCGATCTGATTTTGGTGCGCGAGAACATCGAGGATACCTACGCGGGTGTGGAGTATTGGCAAACGCCCGATGTGGCGGAGTCGCTGCGCCTCATTTCGCGTCCCGGCTCATCAGCGGTGATACGCTACGCTTTCGATTTGGCGCGACGACACGGTAGGCGCAAGGTCACTTGCGTCCATAAAGCGAACATTCAGAAACTCTCCGATGGACTGTTTCTGGAGTGTTTTCGTGCTATCGCGCAGGAGTACCCTGATATCGAGAGCGACGATATTCTGGTGGATAACGCCTGTATGCAGTTGGTGATGCGTCCGGAGCGGTTCGATGTGATGGTGCTGCCGAACCTGTTCGGTGATATTGTGAGCGACTTGTGCGCGGGGTTGATTGGTGGGCTGGGCGTTGCGCCAGGGGGCAACATCGGCAACGGGTACGCGGTGTTTGAAGCCGTGCATGGCTCCGCTCCTGACATCGCTGGCAAAGGGATTGCGAACCCGACCGCGTTCATCCTCTCGGCGGTGCAGATGCTCCATCATCTGGGGTTGCATGCGGACGCCGAACGCATCGAGAACGCGCTCCGTTATACGCTGGTCTCCGGTATCAAGACACGCGACTTAGGTGGGAACGCCAACACCCGCGAGTTCACTAAAGCGATTATCAGTAACCTGCCGCCACGCTCGCAGGTACAGGCGCAGAACGAGCCTGTGAAAGAGCCCTATCGTACACCGATGCTCGAGCCGCGTTCAGTCGAACGCGAAGGGTGGCAGACGGTAGGTGTGGACATCTTTTTCTATGCGCTGCAGCCCCCAACAAGCTTGCCAGATCAAGTGGGCAAACTCCACCTACAAACGCTCTCGAATCGCGGCGTTGCGCTGGAGGCGAACTCAACCGATGAGCGTTATTTGCTAAACTGGTTCCGTGCCCGGTATGTCGCCGAGAACCCCGTGAGCGAAGCGGAGCTGCAGGAGCTGCTCAGCCAGCTTGCTCCGCGCCTGCACTGGACAACGTTTCAGCGGCTGTACTGCGCCCCCGATGGAACCGCGCTATTCAGTCCAATTCTGACGGAATAGGGCGTGTGTTGATCCCATCGTCTTGGCAGGTGGGGGGTTAATTCCGTAGCAGGAATTTTCCTGCGTCCCACGAACTCAACCCTCATCTGGCGAGGAGAACCGTATGCAAAGACGAGAGAGCGCATTCGTAATCGCGTTTCGGGTGCTGTTGGAACGCCCCACTCTGGCGGTGATGATGTTTCTCCAATACGCCATCTGGGGCACATGGTCGGTGGCGCTGGCAGGCTATCTGGAGAAGGAACTCGGCTTCACGGGGCTGGGGCTGGCGTTGATTTACAATGCGCTGCCGCTGATGAGCCTGATTGTGCCTTTCACGGCGGGGCAGGTGGCAGACCGCTTTATGCCGGCGCAGCGCGCGCTCGCGCTGTTCCACCTGCTGGGCGGCGCGCTGCTGATTGTGCTCGCTTTCCAGCGCACACTGATGCCCATGACATTGCTGATGCTGGGGTACGCCTTTTTCTACGCCCCGACGCTCGCCCTGTCGAACTCTGTCGCGTTCCGCAACCTGAAAGACCCCGAAATCGAGTTCGGTCCGATTCGCGTGTGGGGCACGATTGGCTGGATTGTCGCCAACTGGGTTGTCACCTTCATGCGCGGGGGATTCGACTCACTGCAGTGGGGCTTTATCGATGTGTTTGCGCTGGCAGGCGGGATTTCGATCCTGGCGGCGCTCGCATGTCTTGCATTGCCTCACACGCCCCCCGCGAAAGAGGCGACCGACCCACTTGCGTTCACCAAAGCGTTTAGCCTGCTGCGCGACCCGAACTATCGCATCTTTTTTATCATCGCACTGATTGTAGCGACCGAGCTGCCCCTGTACTATGTGCTAACCTTCCCGTTTTTGCAGTCGGCGGGCGGCGTGGTGGGCATCACGGAGCAGAACCTGCCCTCGTGGATGACCATCGCCCAAATCGCCGAAATTTTCACGATTGCGTTCATGTTGCCTGCTGTGCTGCCCATTTGGGGCGTGCGCAAGACGATGCTGCTGGGGATCTTCGCATGGCCTGCGCGGTATGCGGTCTTCGCCCTCGCGTGGGCGTTTCACCAGACCGCGCCGTGGACGGTGTGGCTCGCCGTCGCCTCGCT
>JAOAFW010000414.1 GCA_026416065.1 Fimbriimonadales bacterium | reverse complement strand
TCGCCCCCGTAGCGCGCCACGAAGTCGCCCTCACGCACATGTTGTTTCAGAACTTGCCCAATCGTACGCAACACCTCGTCGCCCGCCTGATGACCATAGGTGTCATTATACTGCTTGAAGTGGTCTACATCCATCAAGATTAGTGAGAGGGCTTGTCGGTTGCAGAGCGCAACTTGGAACTGGTCTTCCAGATAATCCTGAAATGCACGATGGTTGTGGAGACCGGTCAATCCATCAATGGTTGCCATGTTGCGCAGTTTCTGATTCAATGCCTTGAGCTGGTTCTCATATTCCACACGGTAGGTGACGTCGATAACGGACACGATTGCGCCTACCACCTCGCGTTCTGCGCTGCATATTGGGAAGGCGTTGCGCAGTACATAGTGGAGTTTGCCCGAGCGGTCGTAATCTTCGGATTCGACCCCTGTGAGAACCGCGCCTTGTGCCACTGCGCGAAGCATCTTACGCATGCTGCGCGCTGATTTACCCCGAAACACTCTTTGAGAGAAGGGATGGAACAGCACCTCTTCTTTGGCGTAGCCATAGAGCTGCTGTGCCGCCAGGTTCCACTCGTGGATAATGCCCTCGAGATCCAAAGTAAAGCATGCGACGGGAACCTGCTCGAACAACTCGGCAAATCGGCGGTTGGCGTGTTCAATAAGACGGTACGACTGGATCAGGGTCTCGTTTTGGTTCTGGAGTTCCTCGTTGAGGTCTTGAAGTTGCTGTTTTTGTTTCTGCAAGGTGGCTTCGGCTTGCAAGATGCGCTCGGCGACGCGCAGGTTCGCTCGAAGTTCGGTCAGGTCGAGGGGTTTGCTGAGAAAGGCGTCTGCGCCCGCCTCCAGCGCTGCCAGTTTGTCTTCTTTCTGCCCGCGTGCAGTCAGCACCATCACATAGACATAGTTCTCTCCGCTACTCTGCCGTATGGCGCGGCACAGCTCCAGTCCGTTCATCTGGGGCATTTCCCAGTCGGTGATGACGATAGAGGTTGGCGCAGCTTGGTAAGCCCGCCATGCCTCGAATCCGTTTTGCGCTGCAACAACCTCGTAACCCAGCCCTTTCAGGTTGCGCTCCAGCACCTTCAGCGCAATCGCGCTGTCCTCCACAATCAAGACTCGCATCGTTCCACCCGGTTCCAAATGGGTTATTCCACACCCGGGCTACTTTCCAATACAGAAGTCGCGGAAAATGCGGTTCACCAGTGCTTCATCGGCACATTCGCCCGTGATTTCACCCAGCATAAGCCACGCGCTACGCAAATCGACCGCAATCAAATCGGACGGCAGTTGCTGCAGAACCGACTTCAGCGCCTGCTGCAGGTGTTCGCGCGCCTGCTGCACCGCGTAGATGTGGCGCTGGTGAGTGAGGGCAGGAGTCTCTTCGCCCAAATGCAGTAGTTGCAAAGCCTGCAGAACGGCTTGCTTGAGAGAGTCTAAGCCATAGCCGGTAAGAGCGGAGACTTTAACTTCCTGCTCCTTCTCCGTACGGGAGGCGAGGGAAACCGTTTCCCCCGCTCCCGCTTCGCGGGAGAGTGGTTGGAAGGGAGGACTACAGAGATCCATCTTATTCCCCACCAGCACTTTGGGAGTTTCTACGGGCAGGCTCTGCAGCAGGCGTCGGTCTGCTTCGTGGTCGGGTGCGGTCAGATCATACACAAACAGAATGAGGTCTGCCTGTTCCGCGGCGCGGCGAGCGCGTTCGATGCCCATCTGTTCCACCACATCCGCGCTCTCGCGCAAGCCAGCGGTGTCTAAAACCACCATCGGTACGCCCCCAATCTGGAAGCTTTCTTCAATTGTGTCGCGCGTCGTACCGGGAATGTCCGTCACGATAGCACGCTCCTCGCCCAGCAGGGCGTTCAGCAGCGACGACTTGCCAACGTTGGGTCGCCCCACAATGGCGATGCGCGCTCCCTCGCGTAAGATTCGCCCCGCCGGGGCATCCCTCAAAAGCGCGTCCATCTGGCGTATCAGGCTCTCCAGAACAGGCGCCAGTGTCTCGGGATTCAATTCGCCAATCTCTTCCGAGAAGTCGATATGCGCCTCGACAGTGGCGATTGCGCCCAGCAATGCGTCGCTGAGCGATTGCACCTGTCGGGAGAGCCTGCCCGTATGCAGGGCGAGCGCGCTGCGCAGCTGGGCATCGGAACGAGCGCGGATGAGATCGGCGACGGCTTCCGCCTGCGCCAAATCCAGCTTGCCGTTCAGAAACGCCCGCAGGGTGAACTCACCGGGCTGTGCGAGGCGCGCTCCCAGAAGACATACCTGTTCCAGCACGCGCCGGAGCAGGTACGGGCTGCCATGGCAGTGCAACTCGGCAACATCTTCGCCCGTGTAGCTGTGCGGCGCGTGAAACGGGATGAGCAGAGCGCGGTCCAGCGTCTCGCCCGTATCGGGGTCTACCACCTCGCCGAAGTAAACACGACGGGCTTGCAAAGGCGTTTTGGACTTGCGCCGGAACACGCGCTCGGCAATCTCGGTGGCTCCCTCCCCACTGATACGAATCACGCCAATCCCTCCCTCGCCGGGCGGAGTGGCAATCGCTGCGATGGTGTCGGAACGATGCATCAGGCAAAAGTGTACCCTCAGGAACCCTTCCACTCACCCACGAGGTAGAACGAGCCGGTGACGAGAATCAGGTCATCCACATCTGCCAGCGCGAGGGCTTGTTCGAACGCTTGGTGAGGGTTAGCTGCCGTAAAGAGCACGAGCGGAGTGCGACGCGGATGCGTCTCCAGCCACTGCTGCGCACTCCGCTGCAGGGTTTCCGCCGTATGGGCACGCGGATTTGAAAGTCCCGTGAAAATCGCCACATCGGTAAGGGGCAACAAATGCTTAAGCGTGTCTAACGGCTCATGGGGGGTTAACATCCCGAACACGAGGATGAGGCGGCGGTATTTGAACAGGCGAGGCAGTGCCTTTGCCAGCACAGCGGCAGCGTCGGGGTTGTGTGCCCCATCCAGCACCATGCGTGGGGACTCCGCGACGACCTGCAAACGTCCGGGCAAACGCGCCTGCTGAACACCGCGCTCGATAGCAGCATCGGGGATGGTGTAGCCCCGCTCGCGCAGCAGCACCGCCGCAGCGACGGCGCAGGCGGTGTTATGGCGCTGGTAGTCCCCTATCAGGTAGGGCTGTAATGCCAGCTCCCACTCGCCCTGCCGAACCCGCACCGCCGAATCGGTAGGCGAAGGCAAGGGCGTATAGAGAAAACCATCCGTGCCCAGGTGTTCATCATAAAAAGGGCTGTCCGTGCTACGCTGGACACGGTACAACGGCGCGCTTTGCACCGCGGCGACCTGCTCGATCATCGTGATCGCGTCGGGGTGTGCTGCACCGCTGACCACAGGACGACCTGGCTTGATAATCCCCGCCTTCTCGTAGGCGATGTCGCGATGTGTGGGTCCCAAGCGATCCGTGTGGTCTAACCCGATGCTTACGATGACACTTACCTCAGGCGTAATAACATTCGTGGCGTCCATGCGTCCCCCCAGTCCCACCTCCAGCACAGCGATGTCAACTTGCGCCTGTGCAAATGCCCAGAACGCCAGCGCGGTCTTAATCTCAAACTCGGTGATTCGCCCGTACTCGGTATCGTTCAGCTGCTCGATCAGGGGGCGCATTATCGAGACACCAGCGGCGAACATCTCTTTCGGGATGAGTTCGCCCTCAAGCAGGATTCGCTCTCGAATGTCGAACACATGGGGCGAGATATAGGTGCCCACACGATAGCCCGCCGCGCGCAGTATCGAGCTAACCAGCGTGGTGGTGGAACCTTTACCGTTGGTACCCGTGATGTGGACATAGGGGATAGTAAGATGGGGATTACCCAAACGCTCTAAAAATGCCTCGAACCGGGCGTTGCCCAATCGCCAGCCCTGAATAGAGAGGCTCTCTACGTACCGCACTGCAGCCGTGAAGTCCATTGGTGCGCCCCATGATAATTATAGCGCATGGGCTATAATAAAGGCATGCGAGCCGTCGGGGTGTTCTGGCTGAGTTTGTTGCTTTCGGGCGTTTTCGGGCAGACGATTGTGCGTTCGGTCCAGATTCAGGGGGTGAGTGTGGCATCGCCAGAAGCGGTCAGTGCGCCCCTACAGTCACTCATAGGCACAGCACCGGCTCCGGAAGCAATCCAGTCCGCGCTCAAGCAGGTCGAGGCGTGGTATCAGCAACGCGGCTATACCCTTGCGCGGGTAGTGGACTACAGGCTGGACGAGGCGGGCGTGCTCACGGTTGAGGTCGCAGAAGGCGTTATCGAGTCGGTCGCAGTGCAAGGCAATAAGCGCACCCGCACGGAAGTGTTGCGTCGGCTAATTGGGGTACGTCCGGGTGAGGTGTATAACGAGGAACGGCTCCAGCGTGTGCGCCAGCGGATTGGTCGTTTTGCGTTTCTGCGCGATGTGAAGCTGGGGGCAGAGCCGGGCGAGCGCGTGGGCACGACGAACCTTCTACTGCAGGTGGAAGAGGAACAGTCGCTGGACTTTGCGGTCGCCGCTGGCTACAGCAGTGAGCAGGGCTTTGTAGGCTACGCTGAGCTGGTGGAGGCGAATGTGGCAGGGTTGGGGCATCGTGTACGCCTGCAGTGGCAGCGGGAGCAGGCACGGAACCCCTACACAGGCGAATACGAAGCGTTGCGCCCTTCCTACGCCCTTAGCTACGAAGCGCCACGCGCGCTCCCCGGCGCATTCAACTTCGGCATCGAGCTGTACGACCGTGCGCCGTTTTATCCCGTGTTCTACGCCGATCTGGATACGGCGCGCCGGTATGAGCGGCGCGTCGGTGTGTCGGCGTATATCGGTTTCGACTGGCGTGAGCTGTTTGAACTACGGCTACGCTATCGGGCGGACAGGGTGGACTACGATGACGCGCCGGATACGCTGGTTAGCCCCGCGCTGCGCACCGCCAATCGCGGGCGGTTCGACGCGATAGGGGCACAGGTGGTTTATGATACGCGCGAGGGCAGGTTCCCGCGCTCTGGGTTGTATGCCAGCGTGCTGGCGGAGCGTACCGTTGGCGGCGATTTTCGCTTCACGCGCGCCATCGGCGAAGTACGCTACTACATCCCTCTGCAGCGTGAGCATGCCCTCGCACTGCGCGGTGTGGCAGGCGTCGGCTCGGAAGGGTTGCCCCTGAGCGAGCTGTTCTGGATCGGCGGCTACGACCTGCTGCGCGGCTACGCGCAGGACGAATTTCGCGGGAATCGCATGGTCGCCGGGAGCGCAGAGGACCAGTTCCCCGTGATGGAGGCGG
>JAOAFW010000412.1 GCA_026416065.1 Fimbriimonadales bacterium | reverse complement strand
GTTTACACTCACAACCGCACTGCGCCTGAGCCGAGCGCAGGCGTGCGCCTCAGCGAGCCAAGCCAGTTCATGGTCACGGGGGTGAACGAAATCTGGCGACTGCGTTTCTCGAACGGCATCGAGGTGCGCTGCACGCCAAATCACCGGTTTTTCACGCGCAATCGGGGGATGGTGCGCGCGGATGAGCTGACCCCTGACGATTGGCTGATGGTCGTGGACGCGCCGTGCCTGCCCGTGAACGCCTCATGGCAGCTGCCAGGCGAAAGCGAGTTCGGCAAACTCCGTGCGAAGGGCGAGCGACGCGCCGAGCTGAATCTGCCTACAGAGTGGTCAGAGTCATTAGCCGAGCTGCTGGGGCATCTCACGGGAGACGGCTCATTTGTGCCCTCCACCAACATGATTATCTGGATTTACGGCTCGCCCGAAGACCGACAACATTTGCTGCCGCGCCACAAAGCCGTACTGGAATCGATGGGACTGCGCCCCAATATCAGCTGTCAGGCAAACGGCACGGTGCAGATGCGCACCACACGCGCCACGCTGAATCGCTTCTTGGAGCAGCTGGGCATGTGCCGTGCGACCGCCGCCGAGAAGCGCGTCCCTCGGAGCATGTTCCATGCACCTGCGCCGATTGTCGCTGCCTACCTGCGCGGACTGTTCAGTGCGGATGGCTGCGCCCGCGACGACCATCGCAAAGGCACGCGCTATGTAGGGCTGGGCAGCAAATCGCTCAAGCTGCTTCAGGGAGTGCAGCAACTGCTGCTGATGTTCGGCATCCAGAGTCGCATCTACGCGCAAAAGCCGAAAAAATCAGGTTTTCGCTACACACGCAAGCGCGACGGCAAAACGACGGAATACAACTCAGGCACGCCTTCGTATGACTTGCGGATTACAGGTCCCTCGCTCGCTCGTTTCTACGAGTACGTTGGCTTCAGCCTGCCCCGTAAACAGGAAACTTTGGAACGCTGGGTGCGTGAGCACGGGTTCTACAACATCCATCTGGACGCGCAACTCGAAGAACGCGAGTTCGTCGGCTATGAGCTAACTTTCAACCTCACGGAGCCGCTATATAACACCTACATCGTCAACGGACTGGTCGTGGCGAACTGTTCGGAGTTCGTATTCCTGAACGATACATCGTGCAATCTTGCCAGCTTGAACCTGATGAAGTTCCGCCTGCCGAATGGCGACTTCGACACAGACGCCTTCCGCGCGGCGGTGCGCATTTTTATCACGGCACAGGAGATTATCGTAGACAACTCGGCGTACCCGACCGAGAAAATCGCCGACAACAGTCACAACTTCCGTCCCCTGGGGCTGGGCTATGCGAACCTGGGCGCACTGCTGATGTCGCTGGGCTTGCCTTACGACAGCGACGCAGGACGCGCCTACGCCGCCGCGATTACCGCGATGATGCACGGCGAAGCCTATCGGCAGTCCGCCATCATCGCGCGGGACTGCGGCAACCCCTTCCCCGCCTTCGATCTGAACCGCGCGCCAATGCTGGAAGTGATGCGCATGCACGCCGACGCGCTGAACAGCATTCAGGCGGAGCATGTGCCCCCCGCATTAATGGACGCCGCGTGCGCCATTTGGCAGGAGACGCTGCAACTGGGCGAGCAGCACGGCTATCGGAATGCGCAGGTGACG
>JAOAFW010000409.1 GCA_026416065.1 Fimbriimonadales bacterium | reverse complement strand
TAATTATACCAAACAGTTCCTCAACCATCACTAATTATTCGTTTTCATTCATTCATCGGGCTGTGACCAAGCAGGGTTGTGATTGGCTCCCCCGATAAATCCGTCTGTTTGTGGCTATTAGCCCTGACGAGGCGTAGGAGGTATACTCTACTTCGCCCGACGCAGGGCAGGAGAGAGAGCCTATGGCGGAAGTGCGCTCGATTTTAGCAACCGACTGCGGCAGCACGACCACGAAAGCGATTTTGATTGAAAAACGCGGTGAGGAGTACCGACTCATCAATCGCGGTGAAGCGCCCACGACCGTCGAAGCCCCCTTCGACGATGTGACTATCGGCGTGCTGAACGCCACGCGCGAGCTGGAGGACCTCACAGGGCGCGAACTGATTCAGGACGGCAAGATTCTCACGCCACAGACCGACGAGAAGCGCGGCGTGGATTTATACCTGTCCACCTCCAGCGCAGGCGGTGGACTGCAGATGATGGTGATGGGCGTGGTACGCCAGATGTCCGCTGAGAGTGCCCAGCGTGCTGCCCTCGGCGCAGGCGCGATTATTATGGATGTTATCGCCATCGACGACGGGCGCAAAGACTACCAGAAGATTCAACGCCTGCGCGAGCTACGCCCTGACATCGTGCTGCTGTCAGGCGGTACAGACGGCGGCACGATTACGCACCTGGTGGAGCTGGGCGAGCTACTCATTGCTGCTGACCCACGCCCCCGCTTCGGTACGATGAACCTGCCCGTTATTTTCGCAGGCAATAAGGACGCCCGCGAGGAAATTCAGCACCTGCTGGGCGAACGCTTCGACCTGCGCATCGTGGACAACCTGCGCCCTGAGTTAGACCGCGAGCATCTCGGACCTGCACGCGAGGCGATACACGAACTCTTCTTAGAGCACGTGATGCAGCAAGCCCCCGGCTACTCTAAACTGATGACATGGACTTCCGCGGACATCATGTCCACTCCGAATGCCGTGGGCAAGATTATGGTGACCATCGCCGAGCAGCGCGGGATTAACATTCTGGGCGTGGATATCGGCGGCGCGACGACCGATGTGTTCTCGGTGTTCGACGGCAACTACACCCGCACCGTGAGCGCAAACTTAGGGATGAGTTACTCCATCTGTAATGTGATGCTGGAGGCAGGTATTCAAAACATCCGACGCTGGCTGCCGTTCGACATCGAGGAGTACGAGGTGCGCAACCGCCTGCGCAATAAGATGATCCGCCCCACGACCATTCCGCAAACCTACGAAGACCTGTTGCTGGAGCAGGCGGTCTCGCGCGAGGCACTCAGGCTGGCGTTTATCCATCACAAGCAGCTCGCACGCGGTTTGAAAGGCGTACAGCAGCAACGCACCATTGGCGAGGCGTTGGAGCAAGCCGAGACGGGCAAGACGCTCGTACAAATGATGACGCTGGACATGATTATCGGCAGCGGTGGCGTGCTGAGCCACGCGCCTAAACGCGCCCAGTCTGCCCTGATGATGATGGACGCCTACCAGCCCGAAGGCGTGACCATGCTGGCAGTGGACTCCATTTTCATGATGCCGCAACTCGGCGTGCTGTCGACGGTGCATCCCGAAGCGGCAGCGCAGGTGTTCGACCGCGACTGCCTGATTCGCTTAGGCTCGTGCGTAGCGCCCGTCGGACAGGGCAAAGAGGGTGAGCCGTGCCTCACCATTGAGTTCAACGGCAAGAACGAGACTTTTCGGTATGGCGAATTGCGCGTGCTGCCACTGGGCGTCGGTGAGACGCTGCAGGCAACACTGCGCCCCGCGCGCGGCTTCGATATCGGTGCAGGCAAAGGCAAGCCGGCAGAAGCCACCTTGGAAGGTGGCGTGGTTGGAGTCGTGGTGGACGCGCGTGGACGCCCGCTCCAGCTGCCCCAAGATGATGCGACGCGCCGCCAAAAACTGCTGGAGTGGATGAGCGCGCTGGGGCTGCCGAAACCCTAATCGTAGCACAGACACATCTGTCCGCACAAGCAGGCAGACCTCTATGCCTGCAACTGTGCTGACGGAGCAATCCGTCCCAAATCTGCGCATGTGGCCGTGCTGCCCCGTGCGCGGCTACCGATTCACGCTCGAGCAGCGGCGCAATCCGTTTCAGTAATTTCCCCAAACCTGTCATTTCTCCTGAGTGCGTCGCTAACCTCGCATGGAACATCCCGTTGGGGAGTTAGTATCCTCAATACTCGCACGGGAGGTTAATCTATGCGATTCAAGGCACTGGGC
>JAOAFW010000372.1 GCA_026416065.1 Fimbriimonadales bacterium | reverse complement strand
GCGCAGGGCGCGGTCGTTCAACCACTGTCGCAGTGCCGGCTTCAACACCCCCCACGCCCAGCGCAGTATCGTTTGCTTCATCCAGACTCACCTCCTCGATGATGAGCAAGGGGCACGCCCGAATCGCCTCTGTCAGTTCCGGCTCACCCAAAAGCACATACTCTGGCGCGTTCGGGAACCAGACGCCCCCCTTGCGATAGCCGCGAAACACGGGATGCGGCTTGGCGGAGACTCGATAGCGTCGCATCGGGTTCACCGTTAGAGGGGATACGGTGGCGCGGGAGCGTCAACGCGGCTGCCTTTCGGGATGGTCAAGCCGCCTGCAGCTGCACACTCGTCTCTTGTTGTAGCAGGCGGAGCTTGTTGCTGCCGTTTAGCGCGGCGATTTTGTAGCACTCGGCAAGCGTCGGGTAGTTGAAAATCGCCTTCAGGAAGTAGTCTACGGTCGCGCCGAAGGCAATCGCGACCTGCCCGATGTGAATCAGCTCAGTCGCGCCTGCGCCGATGGCGTGCACGCCGAGAATCTCGCGCGTCTCTTCGTGGATAAGCATCTTGAGCATGCCGTGCGCGTCGCCAAGCAGTTGCCCACGCGCCGTTTCGCGATAATGCGCCACACCCGCCTCGTAGGGCACACCCTCCGCCGTGAGCTGTGCTTCGGTTTTCCCCACTACCGCGATTTCGGGAATGGTGTAAATGCCATAGGGGAATAGCGGACAGCTCTGCTCCACAGGCTCGCCGCAGGCATAGCACGCGGCGACACGCCCCTGCTCCATCGAGGTGCTTGCCAACGCAGGGAAACCAATCACATCGCCGACGGCGTAAATGTGGGGAATCGCTGTCTGGAATCGCTCGTTGACCTGCAATCGCCCGCGTGGGTCTGGCTCCAGACCGATTTTCTCCAGCCCCAGCGTCGCCGTCGCGCCCTGACGCCCGATGCAATAGAGCAACGCTTCCGCCCGCAGGTGCTTCCCGCTGGCTAAGGTCGCCTCTACAAGCCCACATGGGAGAACCTGCACTTGGCTCACTTGCTCGCCCAGTCGCAGGGTGATGTCTGCCGAGCGCATATGATACTGCAGCGCCTCGCTAATCTCCGTGTCCACGAAATCGAGGAGCTTCTGGCGTGCCTCAACCAAAATCACGCGCACACCCAGCCGGTTCATCATGCTGGCGTATTCGGTTCCAATCACGCCGCCACCCACGATAATCAGGCTTCTCGGCAAGCGCGGTAAACGCAGAAACGAATCGCTGTCCACAACGCGCTGGTCATCAAATGGGATGTGCGGCGGGCGCGCAGGAACGGTACCTACCGCAAGGATAATCGCCTCAGCACGCACCACTTCGTGCCCTGTGGGCTGAATCACGCGCACGGTATGCTCGTCCTCGAAATAGGCGTTGCCCCAAAGCATTTGCACGCCGTTTTTCTGCAAATGGTCGCGAATCACCGCCTGCTCGATGCGGATAATGTGCTGACACTGAGCGACCAGAGCCTGTATCGTCAATTCGCTTGAGAGGGGCGCAGCGGGTTCTGGATACAATCCACCCGATTTGCCGGTGAGCTGCAGAATCGCCTCGCGCAGGGCTTTGCTGGGGATTGTGCCTGTGTTGATGCACACGCCGCCGAGACTCGTTTGTCGCTCGACAATCGCGACGCTTCGCCCCAGCTTCGCCGTTTGAATCGCAGCACGCTGTCCCGCCGGACCGCTGCCAATCACCAGCACATCCACTTGTCGCATCACGGGCTTTATTCCACAAAATCGTTGCCTCTCTTGACAAAGCCGCATGACCTGTGGTATAATAGTGACTGATGGTCATTTATGACCATCGGTTCAAAAAACTATAGGTACGTGCGTTATGGAACGGACTATGAACCAGGCATCGCGGCAGTACGCGAATCGACGCGAGCGCCGTCGTGAGGAGACCCGCCAACGGCTCATCGAGGCGGCGCTCGCGTTGATGCACGAAAAGCCCTTTGAGCAAGTCACGGTTGAGGAGATTACCGAACTCGCCGATGTTGCCAAAGGCACCTTCTTCACCTACTTCCCCACGAAAGAGCATCTGCTCCACGCCTATATCCGCGACATGACCGACGAGGTGTACGAGTTTCTGGAGGCGTTGCAGGCTGAAAACGCGCCCAGCCAATGGGAGGTATTGAGGCAAGTGATGCTGTTCATCGCGCGGCGCGATGCCCGCTCGATTCAGATGACGCGCTCTATGATGGTCGCCTGCTGCCACAGCCCCGTGCTCCGCGAGCAGATGCTGGAGATTACCAAAGAGGCGACGGAGCATGCCCGCGCAGGATTTGAAGCGGGTCAGCGCACGGGCGAATTTCGCACCGATGTCTCAGCGGATGAGCTGGCGCACCACGCGATACGCCTCTATCGGCTCTCGCTGATGGAATGGATGATGGAGCGCGAGAACGAACCGCTGGAGCAGATTGTAGAGCGCGTACTGGAGTTTTATAAGCCGGCGTTTCTCAACCTTAGTTTCAAGGAGGGTCACTGATGAAACCTAAGCTTGCGCTGCTTTGCCTGGCAGCCACAGTGGTAACACAAGGCTGGACACAAGGCGACACGCTTACACTCGATGAAGCCATCCAGCTCGCCCTGCGCAACAATCGCGCAGTACAAATCAGCGAGCGCAACCTTGACAAATCCCGCAACGCTGTGCGTGAGGCGCGTGGCAACGCCCTGCCCCAAATACAGGGCAACGCGACCTATACTCGCTTCGACCGCGTCGCGACCGCGCAGTTCGGACCCCAGCGGATCCGGTTGGGGAGCATCGAGAACCGCACGGCGCGTATCACGCTCACGCAAGTGGTGGACATCAGCGGCATCGTGCGTACTGCCGTCCGCGCCGCGTCAGTGTTCGTCTCCATCAGCGAGCTGCAATATGAACAGACGCGCAACGATACGATTTTACAGGTAACTCAGGCTTATCAGGGCGTTGCGCGCGCGGACGAGTTCGTGCGCGTTGCGGAGGAAGCCCTCCGCAACGCCCAAGAGCGGCTGCGCCTCATCCGCGCACAGGTGGATGCGGGCGTGGCGGCACAGTTCGACCTGCTCCGCGCCGAGACCGCCGTCGCGCAAGCCGAGCAGGCACTCCTGAACGCCCGCAACCAGCGCGAACTCGCTGTTGCCGCGCTGAACAACTTGCTGGGGCGCGACCTGAGTACCCCCGTACAGGTCGTGAAGCCGACCGAGCTGCCTCCTCTGCAGGAAGCGGAGCTGGAAACGCTCACTCAGCAGGCGTATCAGAACCGCCCCGAGATTCTGGCAGCTGAGCGCAGCGTAGAACTCTCGCGTGTGAACATCCAGAACGCCCGACGGGGCGTCCTTCCGAGCCTTGTTTTGACTGGGCAGGCAGATTTCAATTTGAACACCTCTACCTTCAACCCCCGCCGCGAGTCGTATACAGGCGTCGTGGTGCTGTCAGTGCCCATCTGGGACAGCGGTATCACGCGCGCCCGCGAGGCGCAAGCCCGCGACGACCTCGAAATCGCCCAGCTGCGCCTGCAGCAAGCGAAAGAGGGCGTTGCGCTGGAGGTGCGTCAAGCATATCTGAACCTGCAGGATGCGCAGAAACGGCTCGCCGTCGCGCAGAAAGGGCTGGAGCAGGCGCGGGAAGCCCTGCGCCTCGCCCGCGTGCGCTTCGAGGCGGGCGTCTCGCCCCAACTCGAAATCAGCGACGCCGAACTCGCTTTTACGCAGGCGCAGACCAACTTCGTGAACGCGCAGTTTGACTACTTAGACGCCTACGCCGCGCTGCAACGCGCGATTGGCGTGATTGGCAGGCAATACGCACGACG
>JAOAFW010000362.1 GCA_026416065.1 Fimbriimonadales bacterium | reverse complement strand
AAACCACCCTGCGTCAGGTGGTTCTCTATCATCTGGAACGCTGGAACCCCTGAAGGAGGGAAGCGATGGACTGGACGCAACTGGTCCCGATTATCAGTGCGCTGGTGGGCTGGGCGTTTCTGCTCACCCGCCAGATACTGACGCGCATGGACAAGCTGGTAGAGTCGGCGCAGCGTCAGGAGCAAGCGATTACCGATGAATTTATCGCCTACCTGCGCGAGAGTGTCGCCCGCACGGAGGCGAGCTATGAGCGGCTGGAACTCGCGCTGGACGATGTGCGCGACGCCCTGATGAGTCTGCGCCACGCCATTACGCAGTGGCAGGACGCCCACAAGCCGTAGGTCGGCGTCCCCGCCGACGGTTCCGGAGGGAAGACCATGCTCACCGTATCCCGCGCCGATGTGAAACGCAAACTGCGTATTACAAGCAACGAGTATGATGCCGAAATCGACGCGCTGATTGGCGAAATGTTGCCTGCAGTGCGCTACGCCATCGAGCCGAACTCTCTCAACAGCAACGATCCCGACCTGTTGGCGACACTTAGGCTGGGCGCACTGGAGATTATCGCCGGCGAGATGTGCGCGACTTTCTATCGCGAGTTAGGAGCGTGGACGGGCTTTCGGCTCGGCTGGCTTCAGGTCGCGCCTCCTGCCCTGCGCGATCCTGCCGACCCCAGCGGTCTCAAGGCGCAGGGCTACGCCCGCCTCAAGCCGTTCCTGAAGCGCGACGCGCAGCTACTGTTCGTCTACCGTCAGCGCGAGGAGGAGACGCCGTGATCCTGCGCGAATGCTTCCACTACTGGCTGCACCGCTACGGGGAGTTGTTCCTTGTGGGCGAGCAAACCTATCGCGGTCTGTTTTTCCAGCCGCCTGCGGGACTGCTCCGCTGGCGGTTTAGCCCCGATGAACTCGGTGAGCTGCCCCGCCCACTGTGGGCAGTCGCGGTCGCTCCCACCACGAACCTGCCGAGCAACACCATCCTGCTCTGGCGCAACGTGAGCTACCGCATCCTGTGGCAACTGGCGTTCCGGCTGAATGACGTGCCGGTTTATCGATTGCTTCTACTGGAACCCGTCGTTTGACATCCTGTTCCCCTCTCCCAGATGCGGGCGAGGGGAACAGGGTGGAAGGTTAGCACCCGGTGCCAAAGTTAAACAGTACCGTCAGCAGGTCAGCATCATCCACCACACGGTCACTGTTGATGTCGGCGGGAGTGATTGCCGTGCTGCCGAACTCGAACAGCACGATGAGCAGGTCCGCGTCGTCCACGCAGCCGTCGCAGTTCACGTCGCCTTCAACCGCGCGGCGATAGATGCGGATGTTGTCAATGTCGATCGTCATCGGACCGCCTGAGTTGATGCCAAGGTTGAGCAGGCAGTAGGCGGGGCTATCGCTATCAGGCAGCGCGACGCCGCGATAGTCCAGCGCGATCGTGCGTGTGAAGGTGTTGTTTCCCTGCGCGATTTCCGCTGTGTAGTCCGACTGCCCCCATCCTGCGGGGCTGTTGATCGACATAATCATATTGCCCCAACCCGCGGGCGGCGCTTGCACAATCGTCACGTCCATCACCACGAGGTCGCCGCGCCGCACCATCGCCGCCAGGTTGGGTACGCTACCATCCTCTCCGCCGTTGAACAGCCACTTGAACCCGCCTGTGCTCGCCGCACGCATCTTGCCGTCCACCCAAGTGAGGGTGATGCCCACCTGATTCGTACCGATATTGAACCCCTGCAGGTCGTTGTCGAAGGTGAACGCCCTCATCTCGCACGCGCTGCGGTACAGGCGCAGATTGTCGAGGTAGATTTCGTGCGACGCGCCTGCGTTAAAACCGAAGTTAAGCTGGAACCAATCCACATTCGGATTTGGCAGCGGCAGCGATTCGAGGTCAATCAGAACCGTGCGCGTTCCTGCCTGACGCGGCAGCCCAACTTGCCCCGGCGCCTGATTCCAATCATAGCCCGCAGGACCGTTCAGCGACACGACCATGTTCGCCCAGGGCACGCTGCGGTTTTGCGGTACGGTCGTGTCCAGCAGCAGTTTCTTGCTGACCTGCAGGTAGGGTAGCAGCTCATCGCGCACGCCGTTACCAAACAGCCAGCGGAAACCACCAGGCCACTGGATGCCCATTGAGTACTCGCCGTGCGTCACACCCGTCGTAGCGCGGAACACTTGCCATCCGTCGCCTGCGTCATCGGCGTAGCCGTGCAGGTCGGTAGTCTCGAACGAGTAGATAATCTGCGCGGGCGCGCTCGCCACGAGGAACGCGCTGAGTAAAACGCCAGTCCACCAATATGTACGCTTCATTGCTTGAGCCTCCTTCGCGTTGAAACGCTTCAACGCATGCATATTATACATCGATTTTAAGGCAACTCCTGCTTCAGAACCGCAGATTGTTGGGAAATGTAAATTAACGCGAGCGGGTATATTTATGGGTATGGAGCTCACAGCGCTCACTAAGCGCGTGCTGGAAGGAGACGACTTGGACGCGACGCAAGCCGAGACCCTGATGGACGCGATGATGCAGGGTGCGCTCACGCCCGTACAAATCGCAGGCGTGTTGATGACGATGCGCACACGGGGGGAGACGCTACAGGAACTCATCGGCTTCGCGCGGGCGATGCGCGCACATTCAGTGAAAGTGCCTATCGATAACCCCGATTTGCTGGATACCTGTGGCACGGGGGGCGATAGGCTGAAAACATGGAATCTCTCCACTGCGACGGCATTTGTGGTTGCGGCGGCGGGCGTCCCAATTGCCAAGCATGGCAACCGCGCGGTGAGCAGTCGTTGTGGCAGCGCGGACGTGCTGGAGGCGTTGGGCGTGAACCTGAACCTGACGCCGGAGCAGATTGCTCAGGGGATTGAGCAGGTGGGGGTGGGCTTTATGTTTGCGCCGCTGCACCATCCTGCGATGCGTCATGTCGCCCCCGTGCGTCGGGAGCTGGGCGTGCGCACAGTGTTCAACCTGCTGGGACCGCTCACGAACCCTGCCAACGCGCGCAAGCAGCTGTTGGGCGTGTTCGGCTGGGAGTGGCTCACGCTCATCGCCGAGGCGCTGGCAGAACTTGGAACGGAGAGGGCGCTGGTCGTTCACGGGATGGACGGGTTAGACGAAGTATCGCCGATTGGGGTCACGGTCGCCGCGCATCTCAAGCCCGACGGCACGATTGAGACTTTTGAGTTCACCCCGAGTGATTTGGGGTTGGAGCCTCTGCCCGAAAGCGCGCTGCTACCGGGTGAGACGCCGCAGGAGAATGCGCAGATTCTGCGCTTAGCAATTACGGGTGACGATGAACGGCGCATGCGCGCTATTCTGCCCAGCGCGGGCGTCGCGCTGTGGGTTGCCGGGCGCGTGGACGATATTCGTGACGGAATCCTGCTGGCGATGCGCGCGATTGAATCGGGACGCGCTGAAGAGACCCTAGAGGATTTTATTGCGTATACCCAGGAGTGCAGGGGGTAAGCGTAAGTTCATCGGTGGGGACGCCGATGCTACGCAAAGCACGCTCGTAGCGTCAGCGTCCCCACTGACGAATAATCCCTCACACCTTCCCCATCCGCTTCATCGCTTCGAAGCAGAGCTGAATCGTCTCCAGCGGCGTGTGGGCATAGGTCTCCTGCTCCACGATGTACCACTGGGTACCGCCGACGGTCTCGCATGCGTCGAAGAAGTCCGCCCACTGGACCTCGCCCTCGCCGATTACTGCGCTATTGTTTGTGCTGGAGAACTCCTTGCAGTGGACAGTGAGGGCGCGTCCCGGATATTTGCGCACGAACGGCGCGGCGTGTGCCCCGCCGTGCAACGCGTTCCCCGTATCAATCTGCATAATCACATCGGGGCTGGTGTGGCTGAAGAACACATCCCACGGCAGTTCGCCGTTCTCGAAAGGTTGAAACTCGATCCAGTGATTGTGGTATCCTGTGCGGAAGCCGTGCGGCTTGATTTTCTCAGCAATCTCGTTGAAAATCTGCGCCGTTTCCAGCCATGCGTCGCGCGACGCCGTGCGCTCGGGGGGCAAGCCCGGCACAATTAGGTAGGGGCACTTCAGCGTGGCGTGGAACTCCAGCGTGCGCTGCAAGTTATCGCCGAGCAGTGCGTCCAAGCCGATGTGCGTGCCACAGCATTCCAGCCCGTTCTCGTCGAGCATCTTGCGCAGAGTCGCTGCGTCGTAGTCGTAGTAGCCCGCGAACTCCACGCCGGCATAGCCAATCTTCGCGACCTCCGCTAAGGTGTAGGGGAGGTCGCGCTTGCAATCGTCACGCACTGAATAGAGTTGAACTCCGACCTTAATCGCCATAGCGGGGGTAATTTTCGCGATAGCCTTCCGGGTTCCTGCGTGGCAAGTCGCTACTCATACCGCAGCGCCTCTATCGGCTGGAGTTGTGCCGCGCGCCAGGCGGGATACAAGCCGAAGAACACCCCGATAAACGCCGCGAAGCCGAACGCCATCATCACGCCCTCCACAGGAACCAGCACCTTCCAGTTCGCCTGCGTGCTGATGTAGCCCGCTGCCCAGTAGCCCAGCGCAATCCCAATCAAGCCGCCCAACACGCTCACCACCACCGACTCAATCAGGAACTGCAGCAGGATGTTGAACTTCGTCGCGCCAATCGCCTTGCGCAAGCCAATTTCGCGCGTGCGCTCCGTCACGGAGACCAGCATGATGTTCATGATACCAATACCGCCCACAATCAGCGACACAAGCGCGACACCGCCCAGCAGGAAAGTGAAGGTCTGCGCCGTCGCCTCGACGGTCTCGACGAAGTCGCCCTGATTGAACACACGGAAGTCCAGATCGCCGTCAGGGGGGATTTTGTGGGCGCGGGCGAGGGCTTCCTCCACGCAGGTCTGCGTCTCCGCCATCTGGTCGGAGCGGCGCGCTTGAATATTAATAGCGTCTAAGTGGCGTTGCCCCATCAGACGGCGCATGGCGGTGGGCAAGGGGACATATACGCGATCGTCGAGGCTGCGAAAGCCCGTGTCGCCCTTGTAGGCAATGCGCCCAACGACTTCGTAGCTGTCTCTTATACACATCTCCGAGCCCACGAGA
>JAOAFW010000355.1 GCA_026416065.1 Fimbriimonadales bacterium | reverse complement strand
CGGCTACACGGGACGCGGGGGCTATAATGCCTCTTTGCGCTGGATGACCCCACAGGGCGCCCCTACCCGTGTCAGCGTCCAGACTTCCTTTTGGCGCGACCCCGGCAGCGACCGCGTGCAAAATAACGACTCCATTGTGCGCACTGCCCGCATCGCTTTTTCACAAGGAACCCTGGAACGCGGGCAGTGGCGGATGAACTATCTCTACTCGGATATGGATCGAGGGCAGGTGGGAATGCGCTATGCAACGTTTCCTACCCCAAATGATCGAGGCGTGTGGCGCACGCACTACTGGCAGGCGGAGTACCAACGCGCTTTCGGCAAAGCCAGCCAGACCACGCGCTTATACGGACTGAGCGGTGATCTGGTTTTCAACAAAGTGCAGTCTGTGCCGCCAACTACCCCTAACGCCCCGCGCACGCGCATGTCGTTCAGTCAGAGCATGCTCGCCGCCGAGAGCTACTGGCAGTGGAGCCTCCCCAACGCGCAGGTGCTTGCGGGAGCGGACTACCGCCATATGCGGGCGAGCAGTCAGAACCACCTCAGGGGTAGTCGCAACGCGAGCAACTTCGCTCTCTATGCGCAGGGCGAATGGCAGCTCGGTCACTGGCGTCCTATTCTGGGCGCACGCTACGACAGCCACTCGCTCTACGGCAACCAGTTCAGCCCCCGCGCGGGCTTTACCTACATCGCGAGCGAGCAACACCGCTTTCGCGCCTCGCTTGGACGCGCCTTCCGCGCGCCCAGCTTTGTGGAACTGTACCTGCAGCAGTACTTTGTGTGGACGACCCTTAGCGGAAATCCGGTGCCACTAAGCATCGAAGGCAATGCTGACTTGCGCCCTGAGGTCACCTTCAGCACTGAACTTGGCTACCGCTACCTCCAACCACGCTGGCAACTGGATGTGTCGTATTTTACGGCGGACTTAGACGATGTGGTGTCCGTGTTCCTCAAGGACCCAAACCAGCCACAGCTCCGACAGTACCAGAATCTTTATCGCTTCCGCATCTGGGGTTGGACGGCAGACACAGTGATCAAACTCTCGCCTGAGTGGACGCTTAGCGGGGGTTATATGTATGTGCACTATACAGGTGGTGTGGATGAAGACTACAAACCTGCTCGCGACCGTGCCGTCATTCGCCTCGCCTATTATAAGGAGCGCGGGCTGAGCGGGCAACTCGTGTTCAACTATCCTGCTGTCGGGCAGGGCTTTACCGGAGCTTACGCTTGGAATACTTACTTGAACCTTGTCTATCGCATCGATGAGCGCAGTCGCTGGAATCTGCGCCTCGACAACCTGTTTAATGTACGCGCAGAGATGGCACGCCGAGTGCCGGGCGGACGCCGTGCGGTCTGGTTCAGTTATCAAAGGGACTGGTAAACAACCGTGTTAAGAGCGAGCGTCGTTCTTGGGTGTTGGGGAGTTGTATGCGCACTGCTGGCGCAGGAGGTAGATGTCGCCATCCTGCAGAGCCGGGAGGGCGGCTTCTATGCCGACGCTGTGCAACGGTTCCATCAGGAGCTGGAGAAGCAGGGTGTCAGCGCGCAAACACTCACCTTCGCGCTCAAGGGCGATCGCTCGGATCAAGATTTGCCACGGCGCATTCTGGAGCGCAAGCCCGCGGTCATCCTCGCTGTAGGCACGGATGCCGCGCTGCTGCTAAAGGCGCACTACGAAAAGCTCCCGCCCGCGCAGCAGGTTCCTGTGGTGTTCACGATGGTGGTGGATCCCGTCGGGCAGGGGCTGATTCGGGATGTGGAGCGCAGCGGGGCGCGGTTCGCGGGCGTCGCGCTCGCAGTGCGCCCCCTGCGCCAGCTCCGAGTGCTGCAAGACATAAAGCCTGACATCAAGCGTGTCGGCGTGCTGTATAATCCAAAAGACCCTGTGTCGCAGCGCATACTCGCACAGGCACGCGAGGACGCAGCGCGGCTTAACTTGAGCTTGCAAGAAGCCCCGCTGGAGCAACCCGCCCAAATGGGAACCGCCCTGCAATTGCTCGCGGGTAAGGTTGACGCCCTGTGGCTCATCCCAGATCCCGTGTGCGCCGCGCCCGAACCGTCCCAGCAGGTGCTGGAGTTTGCGCATAAGAATCGAATCGTGGTGTTGGCTTTCTCGGACTCGTTTGTGCGTCGGGGCGCGCTTGTGGGAGCAGGCGTCGACATGGCAGAGCAGGGCACGCTCGCCGCAGAACAGGTGGTTCGTATCCTTAACGGTGAGAAACCTGAAGACCTACCCTTGCTGACTCCCCGCCGCGCCCTGACCTACTACAACCTCAAAACAGCGCGCGCTCTGGGCGTCACAATCCCGGACATGCTCTTGAATCTGGCGGAAAGGTGTACGAATGAAGCAACTGGGCTTGCGCGAGCGGCTATTGTTGTTTTACGCACTGATGGCACTGGCGCCCGTGGTAGTAGCAGGCGCGCTACTTTATAACTACCTGAATAATCAGGTGTCCAGCTCAGCGACGCAGTTCCAGATGGGCGTGCGCCAAGAGCTGGACAACTACCAGCGCAGCGTGCGGGAAGGGGTGGACTCTGTGCTACAGGAGTCGCAGCAGCAGGTGCGCCAGCGGCTCAACCAGCAGCTGGAAGCGCACCGTGACGAGACGCTCCAGCGGCAGAACGCCCTCCTGCGCGACACGATCCGCGACCTGCAAACCGCCACCCGCAATGCGTTGCAGCAAACCGAGCGCGACACCACGCAGAATCTGAACCAGACGCTGAGCCGTGTGGAGCAGCAAGTACAGGCAGTGCAGTCCCACTCGTTGGCGACCCTGCAGGCGACGACGGAGCAGGCGACGCGCAACGCGCTGCAGGAACTGATTGTTCAGCACCTGACGCAGATCTCGGCGCAGCTCTCGCGTCAGGTGGAGGGACTGATGCGCAATTACACGGCGCAATTGATCCTGATTGCACAGCAGCCCGCTATCCAGAATGCCAACCTTCAAGAGAGCCGCTGGATTCTGCAGGCGCTGCAGGATCGAGAGCCTGCGTATCAGGCGCTGACGCTGCTCGATGCGCACGGCAACCCGCTTTTAGAAATCGGCGACACACTGGACGACCACGCTTTGACCTGGGCGGATCGGCGCGCGCTGTGGGAAAAACTTGCGAACGCGCAGGAAACCACGCTGGGGGAGGCACGCCTGTATCGCGTGGAGGGACGCCTACAACCCCTCATCCCCGTCATGATCCCCGTGCGCCAGATGGGGAAAGAGTTTCGTGGGGCGATTTTCGCACTCATCGGTCTGGAGGAGGCGAGCGCGCTGACGCGCAGTTTCCGTTTGGGTGAACAAGGGACGGTCGCGCTGATTCAGCGCGATGGTTTGATCCTGGCGCATCCTGACCCGAAGCGCATTGGGCAGACGGAGACGCGCTTTTCCGAATCGCTCTATGCGCTCACCAGCGCTCACAGTCAACTGATGCAACTGCCCGACGGTGAGCTGCTCGTCGTTGCCGCGCCGATACGGAGCCTGCGTGCCGTGATGGTCATCACACAACCCACGGACGAGGCGTTTCAACTGGTCGCTGCGTTGCAGCAATCGCTGCAGCAGAACTTCCAGCAGCAACGGGACCAGACCGCCAACACTTTGCGTCAGACCCGCACCACCGCGCAGGCCCGATTCGTCCAGTTCGCGAACCGCCAGCAGCAGGCGACCCGTGCCCAGATTAAGCAGGCGGAACAGCGCGCCGTCGCCCGCACGACTCAGACCCTGACGCGCCTCGCGCAGGCTCAGCAACGGAGCCTTTCCTCTACGCTGGAGCAGTCTACCCGTGAAACCCAGCAGGAACTGGAGCGCGGGCTGGCGATGCGACTGAAAGAGGTCTTTCACAGCGCGAATCAGCGTCTGGCAGAAATCTCAGGCGATCTGCGAGGGAGCATCAATACCCAAGTACGCGAGTCGTTCCTGACTGCGATGCTGTGTGTGCTGGCGTTTCTGCTATTTGGCGCGATATTTCTCCACCGAGCGCTGGTGCGTCCCCTGCGTATCCTTGTCAGGGTGGCTCACGAAATCGCCGCGGGCGACCTCAGTCGGCGAGTCGAGCTGCCCCGGCGCGGATGTCCCGACCTCGATGACCTTGCCGACTCGTTCAATCATATGGTGGACGCCGTGCAAAAAGCCGAGGCACAGCTCGTTCAGTCCAGTAAGCTCGCTTCACTGGGTACGCTGGCATCCGGTGTCGCCCATGAGTTGAATCAGCCCTTAGCGATTATCCGGGCAATCGCCCAGCAAAATCTGGAGACCTTTGAGCATAATGAGGCTCCGACAGATCAGCAACTACTGAATCTGCGCGAAGATTTGCAGATCGTTTACCGACAGACGGTGCGCATGAGCCAGATCATCCAGCACCTGCGCGCTTTTTCACGCAAACCACGCGAGGAGTTCGAGCCGGTGAACCTGAACGAAGTGGCGCAGAATGCTCTGATTTTGTTGCGAGAGCAGCTACGCCAGCGCGGGATAGAACTGGTGGAGAATTACGACCCGAATTTGCCCACCGTTCAGGGTGAAGCAAACTCACTGGAGCAGATAGTAATCAATCTCTTGACCAACGCCCGCGACGCGCTTGAAGGGCGCGAAGACGGGCAAATTACAATCCAGACAAGGATGTACGACGATGGAAAGCGCGTCTATGCCGAGCTGCGTGTACGCGACAACGGTCCGGGCGTGCCGTCCGAAATTCGTCAGCAGATTTTTGACCCGTTCTTCACGACCAAAGACCCCAACAAAGGCACGGGCTTGGGACTTGCCATCTCGCTGGAGATTGCGCAAAAGCATGGCGGGCTTCTGACGCTGGGGGAGGGGACGGCGGGCGCGGAATTTATGCTCCGAATTCCCGTTGTCGAGATGCTTCGGGAGGCGGCATAGACATACAGAATCGCGTCATCAAGCGGTACAATTGGAGTGCAACGCCGTCTAACTTAGGTAGAGGCGCGAACGATGGGCAAAACCTTTCACTGCCCTGAATGGGAGGAGAAGCTGAGTCTTTATGTAGACGGGGTGTTGAACCCGTTCGACGAGAACGCGGTGGTTGCACACCTACAGCGTTGTGATTCCTGCCGAGCAACAGTGGAGTTGTGGCAGGCAGTGGGTCAGTCTGTGCGTCGACTACCGCGCCAATTACCACCTCCTGAACTGCGGGAGCGTATCTTAGCTTCCACCACTCGTCGACGGCGCCTTTCTCAGCGTTTGATTCCAGGTTGGCGTGTGTTGGCGCCCGTGCTGGGCGTTGGGCTGCTGCTGGGCTGGTTGACTCTGCCGCGCCCCGAAACGACGCCTGAAAGAATTGTTAGCGTACCAACCCCACGAGTCCAAGCAACCGTCCCTGCGCCTGTTGCCGTGTCGGGCGAAGCTTCGCATAATTCGCTCCCCGCGGCGCCGCTGGTGATGGTATTGCAGTCGGCGCCTACGTTTCGCACCGCCTCACCTGCGCCGCGCTGGCTGGCACAGACGCGCCTCAGCCCTGCCACAGGTGCGTCCGAGCCGACACCACCCGCCATCGTAGTGAACAATCCGACGCCTCGCTTCACACCCGCTGGCTCTGCAACGCCCACTATCGTCACTGAGGTTGTCGAACCCAGTGAGACACCCGCGACCAGCGCTGAAGTCATCACGGTAGGTGCGTCCGCGCGCCCCGCGACGACGACCGCCACACAAGACCTGTCCGGCTGGCTACAGCAATTAAACCAACAGCTACGCGAAGAGGACCGACGCCAGATTACCGGTGCAACGCAGCGCGAATCGAACAAGCGACGCTTTTTCGTGCCTATCGTGACAGTTGACCTGAAATGAACCACCTATGAGACGCTTCGCGCTAATGGGGCTGCTGGGAATTGCGCTGAGTAGCTTAGCGCAGGAGAGCACGGCGCCGCTTCTGGACCTGAACGGCGCGGCAAAAGCCTCTGTCCCTGCCGCCTCACAGGTCATCGGCGAAGCGACCTCCGACATCCTGCCCGGTAACGGAACTCGCGGGGGCTACATGACGCGCTACGCCCCCGTTGTGCCTTATTCTGAATCGGTTTATGTGGATGGGAAACGCCTGCAGCGCGATGTGGACTACTGGATAGATTATGCTTCGGGCAGTATCGCCTTTGCATTGCCTGTTAGTCGCGTCTCAACAGCACAGGTTTACTATCGCTACGACCCCAAAGGCAAGCGCGAAAGTGTGGTGGGCGCGCTGCCGATACTATCGCTCTCGTTCGGGCAAGGCGGTAGCCTGAGTGCGCTCTATATGCCGGGCGTCACAGAAACCACACGCGACGGCGCGGCGTACCGCCTGAGCGCATATGGCATGCAGAATGCGCTGCGTTTCGGGAACGGCAGTCTACAGGGCTACTTCTTCATCGGCTCGCGGGAGGCGCTGAACGCTTACGCCGCGCCTAACACACGCGATCGTCAGCGCGCCGATATCGCCCCCTCGCAGACGGCTCAGTTTATCGTACAGCAACTGCAGGCTAACGCAGGCGTGTTGCAACTCCGTGCGAACTATCAAGACATCGGCAGGGGCTTCTCCGCACAGAAGATGTTGGGCGCACAGAGCGGTCTGGACGCCAACCAACTCGCGGCTTGGGAGCGCGAACGGGGCATAAAGCGCTTTGACTACGCCATCGGGCTGAACCTCGGTGGTGCGGCGCTCCAGCAATCGCAGATGCGTATCCAGGACGACAAAGGCGCCATCGAGCAACAGGGCTGGCAGTTCAGCAGCAACTGGCTGAACCTAAACTGGACGCGACGCGAATCCAGTGCGCAGTTCCAACGCTATAAAGACCTGGGCGACCAGCAAAAGAGCGACTGGGAACGCGAGCGCGGACTTGTGCGCGAGCAGCTCGCCTCCAGCCTGCAACTTGCGTCTAACAGCGTGCTTAAGTTTGACCAGCTGCTGCTGAAGCAGGGTGGGGCACGCATCGAGCGGGATGTATATGTGCTGGAGACCCCTTGGCTTAAGGCGTCGCGCATGCAGCAACGGGTTGGGCAGGGCTTTACACGCTTTGGCGACCTCGCGGAGGGCGATAAGGGACAACTTGCCCGCGAAGTAGGCATGAGCCGCGACCAGACGCAACTCGAGATCGCCCAGCCCAACCTCAAGCTGGCAGCGTCCGAGCAAGACATCCGCTCGCCCACAGGTAAACTGGAGCGCGAGAGCCTCCGTATCGAAACGCCCAAAATCGTTGTGGAACATACCCATCGCGCCGTCTCGCCCGAGTTCGGCAAGCTGCCCAACCTTGCCCCGCAGGAACATCAGCAACTCGTGGAAGAGGTGCGCCAGTTCCACGACACCGCGAACGCCGTGCCTTTCGACCCAAATCACGACCTGCCCTTGCTGATGCGCGAGCAGGGCTTAGAGCGTACCTTACAGCGTGTGGAGCTGAAGCCCTCGAAAGACCTCACCCTGCAGATGCGCCGCTACGAGACCGCGAACCGTGCCGGTGAAGGCGACTTGAAAGGCACACAGTGGCAACTGCGCACGCCAACGCTGCAACTGCGCATGCACGAGCGCGCCATCGCCCCCACCTTCGGGCGCCTGCGTGACTTGACCCGCATCGAGCAGGCACTGTTCCATAATGAGCAGGGGATCCACCGACTTGACTGGGATGCGGCGATCACCACCAAGCAGTTCGGGCTGGCAATCTCTCAGATGCGGGTGCGCGAAATCGGGGCGGGACTCTATCGCACCAGCGCACGCTTTATCCATCCTATGGTGGAACTACACTACCATCAACGCCAGGTAGACCCCGACTTTGCACGGGCACACGATTTAGCCGACCCGGAGCGAGACTTTTTTGCGCAGCTGCGCGGCTATAACCAGCATGACTGGGCGGCGAAACTCCGTCCAGCACAAAACTTCCAGATTGAACTGTTCGGGTTCGGCGCGCGCAACCCGCTGGAGAACATTAACAACCGTCGCCAGCGCTACCGATTCGTGTGGCAACCATTCAAAAATCTCACCTTCGGACGTCATCAGGACGAATATCAGTCGGATAAGACCCTCGAGCGGCTCTATCAAGACGAACATGAGCGCAACGATTTACAGTATCATCTGGGCTGGGGACAGATGAACGCCTACCAGGAGCGACGACGCATCGGCGGCACGCTCGCCAACCCGCTCTATCAGGACACCGAGTTCTGGCGGTTCAACACGGCGGCGATACGCAACCTGAACCTCGCGCTGGAGGAGCGTCGCACCAACGCCACCGGCATGCCCAGCGAACGCTATCGGCACTACCAGACCGCGTATGCACTGAACCCTCGAGCGAAGCTGCAATTCGCACACATGGAGGCGCAACGCGAAGGCGCGCCCGACGAGAGCGCGCAGCAAGTCGGACTGGAGTACGAGTTCAAACCCGGCGCGAAACTCACTTTCTCCGAGACGCGCAACGCCAAAGAGGGCGTGAACGGCAGCCGCGTGCTGTCCGCCGGGCTGACCCAGACCGCTTTCGGTGTGCTGAGCATTGGCGGCGCGTATCAGGAACAGCGCGTCGACCGCACGAACACCCGCGCTCAAAGCCAGGTAGTCATCCAGAGCGCGAAACCATTCAACTTTCTCGGCTTGCAGGAGTTCCAGTTCGACTTCCGCTACGGCGCGCTTGCCGACCGAGGGATGTGGCAACAAGAAAACAAACACTTCACAGCGCAGGCAATCGCGTTGCGCCATAAACTCGCGGGCGGCTATGTCGGTCTCTATGTGCCCGGGCAGGGGCGCGCCGTCGACCGCTACTACCAGCTCGAGTCGCCCCCGCACCCGCAACTGCGCTACAGCCTGCATTATAAAACCCGTACCTATCAGGACGGCAGGTTATTCCTTGTGCGCAACTATAACATCGCTTATAAACTGGACGGCAGGCTGACCCTTACGCACGAGTTCCAGACGCACCCGGAGCAGGCGAACGCAAATGTCGTGCTGGGCAGCGTGTTGCAGCCGACAGGGTTCTCGGCGTGGGGAATGGAGTGGCGCTGGACGCCGCGTATCTTCCTGCGCGGCGACTATCGCATCGAGTGGAACGACCAACAGAATCGGCGCACGCGGCGTGGCGGGCTGACCCTCAGCGCGAACCAGAGCGATAACCTCCAATATAGTGTAGGCTATCGTGTGGACGCCGAACGATTCGGCAACCGCAACGGTATCGCACATACCTTCTTCCTCTCCACCGAGCGCAAACTGGACTCTGAGAACTTCTTGATGTTCGGCTTCCAGTGGACGCATTACGAACGCCGCCCCGACCCCAGCATCCCGCGCGACCAACAACGCCTGGTGCTGGAGTGGCGCAGGCCGTTCTAGTCACACCTCCACCCTGAGCGCGGCGGCAGGGGGCATCTTCGCCGCGCGAATCGCGGGCAAAATCGTCGCCACCACCGTCACCACGACACCCACCGCCATCGCCTGCCCCAAAAGCGCGAGCAGCTCCAACGGCGTCGCCGCGCTGAACCCCGCCGAACCCAGCCGAAACAGGTTAATCAGAAACACCAAACCCCAGCCCACGAGAAAACCAATCGCTGATGCGACAAGCCCCAGCATGCCCGACTCCAGAAAGAACAGCTTCACCACGAACGAATCGAGTGCGCCCAGACACTTCATCGTGCCAATCTCCTTGTAGCGTTCGGTGACTGCCATTAGCATCGAGTTGGAGATGCCGACGGTGGACATCAGCAGGCTCATCACCACCAGCCAGGTCTGGCG
>JAOAFW010000349.1 GCA_026416065.1 Fimbriimonadales bacterium | reverse complement strand
CCACTTTAGATACCGGTGCGCGCCTGATACGCTATAACCTGCAGGAGCTTGGACGCGCGTGGCGCATCCCGCCGCTGGAGAACGCCGTTCTCACGACGGGTCTCGCCGGCGGGCTGATTGGCTTTTTCGCGTTGCTGAAAGCTCCTGATCCCGTCACGGGCGAGCTGTAGTCGGTGGGTACGCTGCTGTGGAGCCTGTTTGGGGCGTCGAACCAGTTGCTGGCTGCGCTCGCGTTGCTGGTGGTATCGCTCTATTTGCGTTCGCTGGGGCGTCCTACGCTTCCTACGCTGGTACCCATGGGCTTTATGCTGATTGCTACGCTGACCGCTCTCATCATCGGCATGCGCAACTTCGCCAATCAGGGCAACACCCTTCTGTTGGGCTTCAGCGCATTAATCTTCGCGCTGGCGGTCTGGCTGGTGGGCGAGGCAGTGATGGCGTGGCGTACGCGAAGGCGCGTGTCAGCGCAGGTGTAGCGTTATCGCATAACTACGGTGATTCACGATGAAACATCTAAACACGACGATGGGCGTCTCCGTGCGCTGATGCGCCTGCTGTTTGTTCCCCCTACCACCCAGTCCTGATTTGCTCTCTATGTTATGTATCACCCCGACCGCCTATTCGCCATACAAAATCACCACAAACTCTCCCTTTGGAGGTTTCTCTTGCCAGTGCGCGACGGCTTCGCTGAGTCTGCCGCGAAAAATCTCCTCAAACTGTTTGGTCAGTTCGCGCCCGACCACAACGGTGCAATCGCCCATAACTTCGTAGGCAGTCTGGAGCGTTTTCAACAAGCGGTGGGGCGACTCGTAGAACACAATCGGCGCTTCCTCATGCTGCAGGTTTTCAAAAAATCTGCGTCGCGCACTCTCTTTGCGTGGCGGGAACCCCTCAAACCGGAATCGGTGTGCCGGTAATCCTGCAACGGATAGAATCGCCGTTACTGCGCTTGCTCCAGGGATAGGGATAATGCGAATTCCCGCCTGATGCGCCGCTTCCACCAGCGCGCCGCCCGGATCGGAGATGCCCGGCGTACCCGCGTCAGTGACCAGCGCGACCGACTCGCCCCCTTGCAATCGTCGGATGATTTGCTCGACGCGCCCGGAGCCGGAATGCTGATGGAAGCTGATTAAGGGGGTTTCAATTCCGTAATGCTGTAGCAGTTTTTTTGTATGGCGTGTGTCCTCGGCGGCAATCAGGTCAACCGCTTGCAGGGTCTCCAGCGCGCGCAGGGTGATGTCTTTCAGGTTGCCGATGGGGGTGGCGACCACAAAGAGCACGCCTGCCACAGATTACTCCTCCCGTTTGAGCAAGAGTTTATGGCGCAAGTCGCTCAAGCGGGTGTAGCGCAGGAATGCTTTGCCGATTTCGGCGTACATGCGGGCGCGTGCCCCCACGCCTCGCGCCCAACCGAGCTTCTCCTCTTTCATCGTGTGCGTGACGCCCTCCACCACCACCATCGCCACGGGGTAGCGATTGCGCTTGAAATGGAGCGTGAGCGCGATTTCCACGCCCGAGCGTGTGCGCTCGATGCCCGGAATCTCTGTGAACAGTTCGCGCAATAGGGCGCGCTGCCCGCTGATATAAGGCACGAGTATCTGTGCCATGTCAGTGCTAAGCCGCCCACCGCGAAACACACCTATCGACATCGCGACCTCACTCTCCAGCACAGGCTTGAGAATGCGCTCCACATGCTCTGGCTTTAGTCCAATCAGGTCGGCGTCGAAGAAGACCACCACATCGGCGTCTGTGGCGGTTGCGCCCGCGAACATCGCGCCTCCTTTACCCCGATTCACGGGCAGGTTAATCACGCGCACTGGGGGGCGATGGGGCGCAGCGTGCGCCCGGGCGAACTCCAGAGCGACCTCAGGGGTGGCGTCGGAGCTGCCATCATTCACGACCAGAATCTCATGCAGCGCAGGGCACTGCACCAGCACGCTCAGCACCCGCGCGATACGCTGTGCCTCGTTATACGCGGGTACGATGGCGGCGACCCTCACCGAGCGACCTCCTGAGCTGGCTGCCCCGTGACGCGCTGAATCTGTTTGCGCACCTCCTCCACGCGCCTATCGGAGAACGGGTGCGTGCGTAGGTTCGTCTCAATCCAGCGATTGCCCACTTTCTCCTCCCGTTGCAACATTGCTAAAAATCGCAATATGCCGTTCGGGTCATAACCCGCTTTGTAGGCGTACTCGACGGATAGCCGGTCTGCTTCGTACTCGTGCTGACGACTGTATTTGAGTTGCATCAGGGCGTCCGCGATTTCGGCGGCGTCGCGCACGCTCCCCCGCGTGACAGTGGCAATTAGGATGCCTCGCCAAAGCCCCTGCGTGTATTGTTTGTTCGCATGCCGACGGTTCACATGCGCCATCTCGTGTGCCAGCACCCCCGCCAGCATATCGTCGTCGTCTCCAACCATATCGATCAAGCCCCGAAACACGTAAATCGGTCCCCCTGGCAACGCGAAGGCGTTAATCTCTTTGGAGTCGATCACCTTGAAGGAGAACTTGAAGTCCTTGTCGCCCGCAACAGCAACAAGGCGTTGCCCAATCAACTGTACGCGCTGCTGCACGGCGGTATCGGGATCCAGCTTATAGGCTTTCTCGACTTCTGCGGCGACCTCTTGACCGATGCGCACCTCTTCTTTTTTGCTCCAGGTCGTCCCGCGGCAACCGGTAAGCGTTAGGACCACCCCCAACAACATCAGCCCGAACAGCCCTCTACGAACCTTGCCCTGCCTCATCATACGCCTCCTGCGAGGGGTATTATACCGTATGGGAAAGGGTATAATATGCCCGATGATCGACTTCCGCACGCTGAACGAAACCATTCAGGAGGCTCGCCGACGCTTGGATGCGATCGGGGAGCATCTTTGACCTCGCCCACTTGAAGTCGGAGCTGGAACGCCTGCAACGCCAAAGCGAGTCGCCCGAGTTCTGGGCGAACCCCGCGGAAGCGCAGGCGACCATGCAGCACATCGCCCGCCTACGCAGCAAAATCGAACCTGCAGAGCGTCTGCAGCAGCAAGCCGAGGAACTTACCGAGTGGCTCAGCTTATTGCAGATGGAGTACGACGAGGCGACTGCCTCCGAAGTGAGTGCACAGGTTGCCCTGCTGCAGCGCGAGGTGGAGCAACTCGATCTGCTCACCCTGCTTAGCGGCGAGTACGACGCCAACAACGCGATTCTGGAAATCAACTCTGGCGCAGGCGGCACAGAAGCATGCGACTGGGCGTCTATGCTGCTACGCATGTACCTGCGCTGGGCACAACGCCACGGGCTCCGCACTGAGATCGTGGACGAGTCGCCCGGCACCGTAACGGGCTACTCCAGCGTCGGCGTGCTGATTGAAGGCGAAAACGCCTATGGCTTGCTCAAGTCGGAACATGGCGTGCACCGCCTCGTGCGCATCTCGCCCTTTGACGCCAATAAACGACGCCACACCTCCTTCGTGCTGGTGGAGGTGATGCCCCAGGTGGAACAGAGCGAGTATCAGCTCCAGCCCGAAGAGGTCAAGATCGAGACTTTCCGCGCAGGTGGGCACGGTGGACAGCATGTGAACAAGACCGAGTCTGCTATTCGCGCCACCCACATCCCCACGGGCATTACCGCCTCGTGCCAGAACGAACGCTCGCAGCACCAGAACAAGGAAGTCGCGCTCAAGGTACTCGCTGCCCGCGTGGCAGAATACTATCGCCGTCAGGAAGAGCAGAAAATGCGCCAGCTGAAGGGTGAGGTCGCCCCTGCAGAATGGGGACACCAAATCCGAAGTTATGTTTTGCAGCCCTATACGCTGGTCAAAGACCACCGCACCGACTACGAGACGGGTAACGTGCAGGCGGTATTGGACGGTGAAATAGATGGCTTCATCGAAGCGTATTTAAGGTGGAACGCCTCGCAGCGCGCCCCCGTCGAAACGTAATAGGCGCGGCAAGGCGTTGCTGTCCGTGCGATAATGCTGTGCTTGGCAAGACTGTCAAAGCCACGAAGATGTAGGGAGCTGAAAATGAAACTGATCGGGTTGATTTTGGGATGGGTTGGACTGGCTCTGGCGCTCGGTTGGAGCCAGCAAGGTCTGTCGCAACTGGAGACGCTTGGCAGCGTAGGTGAGCGATCGAATCCCGTCGCACAGACGATTGTGGAAGCGATGCGCTCCGCCACAGGTGCCGACATCGCGCTGCTGGGCGCAGCGTTTTTTAACGAATCGGCGACTGTACCGTCCAGCGGGTTCACAGCGGACGATCTCATCAAAACGCTGGCGCACCCTGACGACGAAGTGGTCGTGCTAAGCCTGCGGGGGGAACAAATTCTTCAGGCGTTGGAGCGCGCATTGGAACTCTATCCGCAAAAGAACAACGCTTTCTTGCAGATTGCGGGCGTGGAGGTGCGGTTCAACGCCAAAGCGGAGTCGGGGAACCGTATCGTGAGCGTCACCATCGCTGGCGCGAAACTGGAGGCTGACCGTGTTTACAAGGTGGCGACCACCGCGCCGATGGCGCGCGGTGCGTTGGGCTACTTCCGCGTGTGGAGCCGCGACCAGATTACGCAAAACACAGGGCGTACCCTCGCCGACACGGTGCGCGATTACCTGAAATGGCAACGCTCGCTGCTCAACCAGCCCGCGTGGGTGGTACTGTAAGCTGTTCCTCTATAAACCCGGAACGGTCCTCTTGGAGCCGCCACGAGCGCAGTTCCGCAGGCGCGCCCTGCACAACCGAGACAATCGGGTACGAGTAATACGGTAGCGCGTGTTCGCGATCATACTCGGACGGCACAGCAGGGTGGTCCGGATGTGAATGATAGAATCCCAGCAATAGCAGCCCTGCTTCTCGTGCGCGCCGTTCCGCCATCAGCACCTGCTGGGGGCTAACATAAAATCGCCGTTCGCGCTCGTCAATACGTTCATTCGCGAGACGGATGACCTGCTCGATGATGCGCTTGCTCTCCCCTTCCCTGCCCAGCAGCGCGCCGCAGCACTCGTGGGGGTACTCCTCGGTCGCGTGAGCGCGAATTGCAGCCTCTACTTCAGGCGTCAGCGTAATCTTCATAGCGATTCGTCATCCCAGAAGCGTTCTGAGAGATACTTATCTGCGCTGTCGCACAGAATGGTCACGATGACGGCGCGGGGCGTTTCACCGTGTGCTTCAGCGTTTGCCGCAATTTGCTCCGCAAGGCGCAGTGAGCCAACGACAGCCGCTGCCGCAGAAACACCCACCAGCAACCCCTCCTCTCGCGCCAGCCGACGCGCCATGCGATAGGCGTCCTCGGTGCTAATCTCCCAGTTCGCATTCGCCAAAGTGGGGTCATAAATCCCCGGCACGAGAGCGGTCTCAAGGTGTTTCAGCCCCTCCAACCCATGAAACGGCGAGTCGGGTTGCAACGAAACGAGCTGGATATCGGGCTTGTACTCGCGCAGGCGGCGTCCCACACCAACGAACGTGCCCGTTGTGCCCAACCCTGCCACGAAGTGCGTGATGCGCCCTTCCGTTTGCTGCCAGATTTCAACGCCTGTGGTCTCGTAGTGTGCCTGCCAGTTCGCGGGGTTATTATACTGGTCGGCATAGTAGTACAGGTCGGGGTTCTCTGCGTAGAGCTGGCGCGCTTTACGGATGGCACCGTCGGAGCTTTCCAGCGGGTCGGTGAGGATGACCTCTGCGCCATAGGCTTTCAGGATTCGTTTGCGCTCAGGACTGACATTTGCCGGCATGCAGAGCGTGACCCCAAACCCCAGCGCAGCGCCAATCATCGCAAACGCGATGCCTGTGTTGCCCGAAGTCGCGTCTAACAGGCGTTTGCCGGGACGCAGTTCCCCGCGCTCAATCGCCGTGCGCACAATGTTCCACGCAGGACGGTCTTTCACAGACCCGCCCGGATTGAACCATTCCGCTTTGCCGTAGATTTCGACACTCTCAGGAAGATGAGACGCTACACGCCGCAGGCGTATCAGCGGCGTGTAGCCAATCAGATCAACAATCTCTGTTGCCTGTTGCAGCTCGTGCGGCAGGCGCATATAGCACGGGTAGTTCATAATGCGTTAGGATACCTCCTGTCATTTAGCGTGGCTAAATTATACCCCAGTCTCTGTTCCCTGCGCCGGTATTACTCGGGTCAGGCTCAAGGAACCCCCTGTTTACTCAAGGTCTCAGCGGTGTGTGGAACTCCCCGGCGGTGGGGGAATATGCCTGAATGTGTTCCTTCCCCAGTTCTCTAACCCACGCTCTCCGCCTTCAAGACATGCGAGGGTTTCCGATGGTATGGGCGCAAATTTATTCGCTTCGCGGTTTCGGCTCCCCTCCCCCGCGTGCGGGAGAGGGGTTGGGGGTGAGGGCTAAACCATCCCTGCCATCGCTTTTGCAAACGCCTCAATCTCCTCGCGCGTGCGAGCCTCCGTGACGCACACCAGCAGATCGTGTTGCATACTCGCGTCGTACTCGCCGAGGGGCAAGCCCGCGATAATATTCCGTTCCAGCAGTGCGTCGCTGACCGCCTGCGCAGGGCGCGGTAGCGTCAGCACGAACTCCTTGTAGAACGGCGTGTTGGGATACTTCAGGCGCACGCCGGGAATCTGGGTCAGCAGGCCCGCGGCATAGTGCGCCTTCTGCGTGCAGGTCTCCGAGAGTTCGCGGAAGCCGCTCTTGCCC
>JAOAFW010000320.1 GCA_026416065.1 Fimbriimonadales bacterium | reverse complement strand
TGCGGGCACGGTATCTGTGCCTTCATAGTCGCGCACGCGCCCGCCATGCGTTCGGAGGACATTGATTAACTTCGCGCTGTCCATCACGCTGCCGCCGCCAACGGCGATGACCACATCCTTATCCTGCGCCTGTGGAACCGCCGCCTCGATGCTCTCGATGGTGGGATTGGGCACGACGCCCGTGTAGAGTTCGTAGCGCACGCCCTGCGCCTGCAGTTGCGCCGCCACAGGCTGCGTCAGCCCCGCGCGATGGACGCCCTCGTCCGTCACAATCAGCGCGCTTGTCCAGTTGTTCAGACCGCATTCAAAGCCCAAGTTCTCCACCGCGCCCTGACCAAACAGCAAGCGCGTCGGCATCTCGAAACCGAAGATCGTGCTGAGCATAGCGAAAACAGAGTTTCGGCTCAGCGGCGAAGATTCCTGCTAAATGCCTGTATCCAGCGGGCACCCCCTGTGCAGCTCCGTCAGGTATCCTATACCCGAGGTACAAATCCATGCTCATTCGCAAACCGAATCGGTTGATTGACGAAAAAAGCCCTTACTTGCTGCAGCATGCCTATAATCCTGTGGACTGGTACCCGTGGGGGGCGGAGGCGTTTTTCAAGGCGCGTGTGGAGGACAAACCGATTTTCCTCTCCATCGGCTACTCGTCGTGCCACTGGTGCCATGTGATGGAGCGCGAGTCGTTCGAGAACCCCGCGATTGCCGACCTGCTGAATCGCTATTTCGTGAGTGTGAAGGTGGATCGAGAGGAGCGTCCCGATGTGGACGAGATTTATGTCAGCGCGGTGCAGATGATGGCGGGGCATGCGGGCTGGCCTCTGTCGGTGTTTCTGACGCCGGACGGTTTGCCCTTCTACGGGGGCACTTACTATCCGCCGCAGGTGTTCGCGGAGGTGCTGACGCGCGTGGCGAGCGTATGGCAGTCGAATCGCGGGCAGGTGCTGGGCGCGGCGGCGGAGTTGAAGGCTGAGCTGGAACAACTGGTGGCGATGCGCCACGCCGCAATGCACGGGGAGCGCAGTCCTGAGGTGTTCCGCGCCTTCAAAGTGCAGCTGATAGAGGGGTTCGATCCGATTCACGGCGGGTTCGGCGGCGCGCCGAAGTTCCCTCCCAACACGGCGTTCCCCGTGCTGTTCCACATGGGCGCAGAGTGGGATGACGAGGACTGTGCCGGGATGGCGCTGATGACCCTGTTCCGCATGGGGATGGGCGGCATTTTTGACCACATCGGCGGCGGGTTCCATCGCTACTCGACCGACGAACGCTGGTTCCTGCCTCATTTCGAGAAGATGCTTTATGACAACGCGCAGCTCGGCTGGGCGTATACGCACGCCTACGCGCTCACCGACGACGCCTACTACGGCGAGATTGCGCAGCGCACCTTCGACTGGATGCTACGCGAGATGCGCACACCCGAAGGCGCGTTCGCCAGCGCGCTCGACGCCGATACGCCCGAAGGCGAGGGCTACTACTACACCTGGACTGAGCGCGAGATTTACGAAATCTTGCCCCGTGATGAGGCGGACCTGTTCTGCAAGGTGTACGAGATTCAGCCCGAAGGCAACTATCACGACGAGGCGACACACCGCCCGACAGGACGCAACATCCCCCACCTCGCC
>JAOAFW010000310.1 GCA_026416065.1 Fimbriimonadales bacterium | reverse complement strand
CTTATCAACTCGCTGATACTGTTTACTGGTGAACGATATCCAATCTCTTGAGGTGTTCTCCATCGCCTCAGGGACTCAACCTCCGCTTGCGCTTCCTCTATAGTCTCCGCGCCGATTCGCACAGGAATCCCCATCTCAACGAATCGTTTCTGGAGCACAGCACGGTGGACGCCCAGCAGTTCCGCCGCCTTGCCCAAGCTGATTTGTTCGTCTAAGTAAGCGTCGACGACAACCGCCCATCGAAAGTCGTCATCTTCTGAGAATGCGCGCTCAAGGATTCTGGCAGCGATTTCTGGACGACGATGCGACAGGCGCAGGAACTGTTCTTCAAGCCAAGCGGGCGCGACTTTGTCCATGCTTTCACCCAACGCAATTGTACCTGATGGCTCTAAGGGCTTCAACCCGCTTGCAGAAGCGACGCCAACATCGCACATTGTCGTCACCTCTGCAGTTGCCTGTTGTGAAGACACTGCACCGTTTCGGCGATGCGTTTCGCGCGGGTGTTGGGCGTGCGTGCGCTCTCTATCCAGCGCAGGTAGCCCTTGCGATAGAAAGGCGCGATGGACTCAAAAAACTCCTGAGCGTCTGAATCCGCCTGAATCGCCTCGCGAATATCCGTCGCCAGCTCGTCCAAAAGCGGACCCTCCAAACGAAGATAGAATTCGACGCTCTGGTTAGGTTCAATCCCGTTGTCCTTTAGCCAGGTTGCACCAATAGGCAAAACCAGTTCTCTCTCTTTACGCTCAGCGCGCCCCCGAAAGGGACAGCCTGCGATTTCGCCCGCAAGATAGTAATGAGGTTTCTCGCCCCAAGACTGTGGGAGTTCATCAGGCAACACTGCCCAGCAACGCGAGCCGTGTCGCACGATAAGCGCACTAAAACGCAGCGATTGGTTGTTCATGGGTTGCTTTCAGCCAAAGTTTACCCTGTGCGCTGTAGGTAGGATTTCCCTCACATAGCGCGAAACATCCCACTATGCTCTCACGCAGTGCAGTGTTTGCCCGCAGCGGGATTGTGGCGAGTTCACAGCCGTTGGCAGTGAGCGCGGGATTGCATATCCTGCGCAGCGGCGGCAGCTTCGTGGACGCAGCGATTGCGACTTCGGCGGTGTTGTGCGTGGTGGAGCCGTGGGCGAGCCACCTGGGCGGCGACGCTTTTGTGGTGCTGTACGACGCTTCTAAGCGGCAGACGCTCGCGCTGAACGGCTCGGGGGCTGCCCCGCAGACGGCGAAGCCCGACCGCTTCCCGAACGGGATTCCCCTGCGCGGGATTACGGCGGCGACTGTGCCCGGCTTGGTGGACGCATGGTTTCGCCTGCACGCGCTGTACGGTAAATTGCCTATTCCGCGCCTGCTGGAGCCTGCGATTGAGTATGCCGAGCAGGGCTACCCCATCAGTGAGCGCAAGGCGAACATCTGGCGCAACGCGAGCCGCTCGAACGAGCTGCGCCCTGTGATACGGGCGTTGCTGGGGCAGGAGCGCGCCCCGCGCGCAGGTGAGGTTGTGCGCTGCGCCGACACCGCACGCACGCTGAGAGCC
>JAOAFW010000306.1 GCA_026416065.1 Fimbriimonadales bacterium | reverse complement strand
ACAGCAGCTGGGCGTGCGCGCCCTCTATGCGGAACGCGAGGGCGAGGGGCGTGCCTTCCGCAGGGGAAGCGTGCTGACGCCGCAGACGCCTGTGCTGGTGGTGGACGATGTGCTGACAACGGGAACCTCCATCCGCGAGGTGCTGGAGTTGCTGCAGCAGTATCAGGCGAAGGTTGTGGCGATTGGCGTATGGATAGACCGTTCCGAGTCGCCGTTGGAGTTCGGTGCGCCGTTTGCCAGCGCCCTGCGCCTCCCCGCGAAAAGCTACGCCCCTGAAGCATGCCCTCTGTGTCGGGAGGGCGTTCCCCTGACCAAGCGGGGGAGTCGGTGAGCAATTGAACCGAAGAAAAGAGGGCGCTTTGTTGGGGCATATATCGAGACACGCGAAATAGCCGCCGTGCTTTCCGCTCAGATGGCACAAAAATTGCTGTGCCTCAACAAATCAGAGGAGAGACTATTATGCTCATCACAGGCGCACAGACAAGTTTACTGCGTGTTTGGATGCGCCGCGCAGCGCGTGTTACAGCAGTAGCGGGCATCGTTCTCGCCTCGCTCGGTTTCGCATCCACGCAATCGATTACTTGGCTGGGGCAGCTATCGCCTAACGGGGAGACCACAGCGTATGCCGTCTCCGCCGATGGGCAAGTCGTCGTCGGCGAGTCGGGCGGCAGCGCATTCGTGTGGACGCTGGCGACGGGAATGCAACCCCTGCCGAGCGGGGGCGGCGCGCTCGCTGCGGCGTATGATATTGACCCAAGCGGAACCGTCATTGTCGGCTACAGCGCCATCAACGGTCCCAAAGCGGTTCGCTGGAGTGGCGCGGGCTGGAGCCTTATGCAAATCTATCCCAGCGGTGTCGGCTACGCCTACGCGATTAGCCAGAACCTGCAGATTGTAGGCGTCATCGCCGACCCAAACACGACTCACAGCTGGCCCTACGGCGACGCTTACCATACCCATCAGGGCTTCCTGCCGCCCACGAGCGCGTTCTTCAGCGCCGCCTACGATGTGTCGGCGAATGGGGCGGTCGCCGTCGGCGAGATGTGGTTGACCCACACTGTGCCCCCTCAAGCAGCGCGCTGGAGCAACGGTGGCTGGGAAGTGCTGGGCGCGCTGGATGGACGCGACAGCCGTGCGCTCGCCGTGTCCGCCGATGGGAACATCGTGGTCGGCTGGTCGAAGTACGGCGGCAACCTCAACGCATGGCATGCGTTCCGCTGGGAGGGCGGCGCGCTGACCGACCTCGGCGCACTGCCCGGAACCTCCATTAGCGAGGCGCACGACATCAGCGCGGACGGCAGCGTAATTGTAGGGTTCTCGTGGGCAGGCTCTCCGAACCCCACCCGCGCCACCCGCTGGACGCAGAACGGCATCGAGGACTTGAACCAGACCTACGCGAGCCTGCTGGGGTCAAGCGGCTACCTTTTCAACGCGCGAGGCATATCGCCTGATGGACGCTACATCGTCGGCGCAGGGCGGCACAACGGGCGCATCGAGGCATACCTGCTGGACACGCGCCCTGCCTGCACTTCGCACAACGGCGATGTGGATAACAACGGCTGCGTGGATGACGCCGACCTGCTCGCCGTGCTGTTCGCCTTCGGACAGACGGGACAGAGCCTCGGGCGTGTAGATGTGAACTGCGACCAGACCGTGGACGACGCCGATCTTCTGATTGTGCTGTTCAACTTCGGCGACGGTTGTTAGAAGTGAAAAAATCGTCGGTGTCCCCAACGAATACATAGCAA
>JAOAFW010000271.1 GCA_026416065.1 Fimbriimonadales bacterium | reverse complement strand
GTTGCCCTTCAACCCGTCCAAAGTGCAGGACGGCTGCATCGTGCGGCGCAATCGCGTGATAAACAACAACACGCCCAACTTCGCCGACCCTGAAGCGATTGTGAGCAACGTGCTGAAAGGCACAGGGATTATGATTCTGGCGGCAGACAATACTGAAGTGTACGAGAACGAGATTGTGGGCAATGGTACTTTCGGGATTATGGTAATTAGTCTGCGCCAGATTTTCCCTGCGCCGACGCCGCTGGATGTCGAGCCGAACCCCGACGGGAACCGCATCTACAACAACATTCTGCGCGATAACGCAAAAGACCCCGATGAGCGGCTCAAGCGGTTCGGCATCCCGCCTGTGGACCTGCTGTGGGATATGACCGGCAAGGACAACCAGTGGAACCAGCCTGACGGTTCACGCTTCCCGCTCAGTCTGCCGGGGATGAGATAATGAGTCCCTCTAATACTAAAGCGTCCCTGTGAGGGAGCTGGTGCGTCAGCTGTCCGACCAGTCGGTGGACACGGTCTTCACCGACTCCGACTACAACGTGGGCGTCAAGTACCACGGCAAGTCCTATCGCTCCAGCCTGCGCTGTGGAACGAGTAAGCTACTCTTTGAGTCGTCGCAGCAGGTAGAGTGTTTCGACCGCTGCGGCAAGCTGGAACGCCACGACACCCACCAGGAGCGACGCCTGCGCCGAGTTCGCGCCCCACGCCTGCGCCAGCAAGACGCCGCCAACCAGACCCAGCGCGTTCACCGCAAGGTTGAACGCCATCCCTCTGTACACGGCGGGTGTGCGTTTGGCGTGTATCAAGGCACCGCGCAGGTAGGAGCCATACGCTGTGAGCGCAGGCAGCAGTAGGCACAGCTGCAGCCCGAACTGCACCGGCGTCGCCAGCTCACCCCTGAGCGCGAGCAGGCGTTCCGTAAACACGCTCGTCAGGGGCGTGAATGCCAGGATCCCCAGCGCCAGCGTCGTGCCCAGCGCGACTTTGTGCGTGAAGCGGAGCAGCTCACGCAGGGCTGTGCCCTGCTGGAGCACGGCGACGCCTGCTTCCTGCAACGCGAAGCCCCAACTGCGCAACGCCAGCAGCGAGCCAAACACCACTTGCCACGCGGCGATAGCCAGTTCAGGCTGCGGTAATCGCGCCAGTGCCGCCGCTGTGAGCGGATGCACCAGCAGCGTGAGCAGGGTCGTACCCGCCAGCGGCAGGTGGAACCGCCAGACAGCGCGCTGCGAGAGCGGCGCACCTGCTTCATAGTGGCTTAGTACACGCTCGCGCAGAATAGGCAGCGCAAACAGCGTCGCCACGATTGCCTCCACGATTACCCCCGCCATCACCATACATGCGCCCACCACCGCGCCGGGCAAGCCGTCCCACCACAAAAGCCCTACCCCCACCGCCACGATACTTGTCAGCCGAATCGCGGTGCCCCAGCTCACGAACCGCGCGCCGCCGTAGCGCACCAACACACCCTGCAGGAACCGCCGCCAGCCAATCGCCGCCGTCCAGAGCAACATCACCTGCATCGCGATGCGCCCCGCATGCGCCACCCGCTCGGGCAGCCCCAACACGCGCAGCGCAATCAGGTCATAGAGTGGCGTGAACGCAATCAGCGCAGTGAGCAGCGTGAGGCTTAGCATCAGCGTCAGCACAAAGCGCAACACTGCATAAAACGACTCGCGCCCGCTCACCAGCGCAATCGCCGTCGCCAACAGCATAATCACGGGGCTTTCAATCAGCAGCGACAGCCCCAGCGCGACGCCGAACCCTGCGATCTGAATCGAAGGCTCTGCAAACCGTGCCAACACCGCGTTCGTCGCAGGCGACTCCAGCATCATCAAAGTGAAACTCAACGCCAGCGGAAACCAGACCCAAAAGAGAGCGCGTTGAGCGACGGTCGTTTTCATAAGCGGGTATAGGATACCTCTGGAGGATAATTACCCCACCAGCGAACTATTCGCTGGAATCTGCCCCGATCGCACGGGAGATAGTCAGGAGGTTCAAAACATGCGTGTTGGTATTTTGACGGGCGGGGGCGACTGCCCGGGATTGAATCCTGCGATTCGGGGCGCGACGCTGCGCCTAATCCGAGACGGGCACACCCCCATCGGCATTCTGCAGGGCTGGAAGGGGCTGATTGAGGGGCTAACCGTTCCGCTCACTGACGAGCGCGTAGACGAGATTATTCGCGAAGGCGGCACCATATTGGGCACTTCGCGCACCAATCCCTTCAAGAACCCCGCCGATGTGGAACGGCTGCTGGAGAACATCGAGGATTTCGGTTTCGGCGCAATTATCGCGATTGGCGGCGAGGATACGCTCGGCGTCGCCCGACGACTCTACACGGAACACGACGTGCGCGTGGTCGGCGTGCCGAAAACGATGGATAACGACC
>JAOAFW010000208.1 GCA_026416065.1 Fimbriimonadales bacterium | reverse complement strand
AGATGTGTATAAGAGACAGAATCGGGCTGGCTCCGTGATGTTGTTCAGGCTGTCGAACAGGCTCACAATCAGGTCGAAGGTCTCGCCCAGTTCCAGCTCGGCGGCGTCCTGCACGTAGTAGCGCACTCCCGAGCGATTCTCCTGCGCCTTGCGTTTTGCCTGCTCAATCATCGCAGCGGAGCGGTCTACTCCCACCACCTCGTATCCGCTCATCGCCAGCAGTTCGCTCAGGTTGCCTGTGCCACAGCATAGATCCAGCACTTTCTGCGCAGGGCGTTCAAAATAGTCCAGTAGCGTCTCCACATAGTGCATCCACCACAGGTAGGGGATGCTCTGCATCAGCAGGTCATAGTAGGGCGCAACCGCTGAAAAGGATTCATACGCCGAAGAGTTGCTCATCTAAGCCTTGATTGACGCGAATGTTGCTGTTGACCGTGCGCCCGCCGAACCGCTGGTCAACATTGTAGACCTCTACCTTGCTGGCGATCCAGATTCCGGGCGCGGCTTGTACCGGCTCTTTGTATTCAAATCGAGCCCGATACCGTCCTGTGCGGCTGTACCACACGCGCCGCGCGGAGTAGCGTTTCTCGGGGTCAATCCACACGATGTGCCGGGCATCGTCGTCACCGTAGTTCCACTGGAGTTCGAACACCAGGTACAGCACGCCGTTCTCGCGCTCCTCGCGCAGGAACTTCACATCGAACTGCTTCGCCACAGAGGGAGTGAAAAAGCCGAAATCCATCGGTGTTTGTCGTTTGCCGGGCGAGTTGGACACATCCTCGCGCACGCGCTGCCCCGGTGCAAGCACCAACTTGCGCCCGCCGTTGAGAATGTAGGTCAGTTTCTGCCCCTGCACTTCCGACTCCAAGCGCAGCTTGAGCGGCTCCTTGTAGTAAACCGTCATCCTTCGGAAGCGATAGGCGTTGGCGAAGTCTTTGTTGATTTTGCGCAACTCGCCCAGCCGCACCCCCTCGGCGCGGGCTTCCATCTGCAGGTCGCGCAACTTGTCCTGCGCCAACGCGAGAAACTCCCGACTCATCGTCTGCCTCACCTCGGTGGAGAGTATACCTGTTATGAACTCCCCTCTCGGCGCAGGTCTTCCAAAACTTGCTTCAAGAGAGGACGCAGCTCACTAATGCGTTGAGACGCTACATACCAGACTATCTCGGTGTCTACTCCCAGATAGTCATGGATAATCTTATCACGCATACCTGCCATCTCGCGCCACGGTATGTCTGGATAACGCGCACGAATCTCGTCAGGTACGCGCTTCGCAGCTTCGCCGATTACCTCTATGGAGCGTAGCACAGCGTTCAGGGTACGCTTGTCTCCAAGAAATTGGGTGTAATCCATCCCTGCAATGAACGACTCTGCGTCATCCATATTCTCCAAAATATCCTGGATGTAGAGCCATACAGCGCGCTTCATACGACAACAGCCTCTTGCAATATCGCTTCACGCAATTCTTTGCGCAGGGCACGCCGCGGCACCATTTCTACCTTGATTCCCAACACATCGCTTAGATACAGCTCTGCGCCGACCAACTCCAAAAGGCTTATCGGCTTGAGATACTCCACCAGCAGGTCCAGGTCGCTTTGCTCATGCTGTTCACCTCGCCCGTAGGAGCCGAAGATGCCCACCACCTGCACCCCATATCGCTCTGCCAGCACAGGTGCATGCTCGTGGAGCAGACGCCGAATGTCGTCGATAGTCCTCATCACAATCATTTTACCTGCAATTATAGCCGCCCGACAGGATTGCATCCCTATCGGTAAGGTACAATTCCCCCGCTATGCGACAGGCGTTTATCCCATCCGAAGCGGTCGCCACCCATGTGGAGCGCACCGAAGAAGGCACGATGATTATCAACATGGGTCCCCAGCACCCCAGTACGCACGGCGTGCTGCGCGTGGTGTGCGAGCTGGAGGGGGAGCGCATCGTGAAAGCCGAGTGCGTCATCGGCTACCTGCACACGGGCATGGAGAAAGAAGCCGAGTATCTCACTTACCACAAGGCGCTCCCGATGACCGACCGCATGGACTATCTCTCGGCGAACAATAACAATCTCGCGTTTTCCCTCTCTATCGAGAAGATACTGGGCGTGGAGATTCCCCCGCGTGGGCAGTATCTGCGCGTGATTTTAGCCGAGCTGTCGCGTCTCGCCAGCCACCTCGTGTGGATTGGCACGCACGCGATGGATTTGGGCGCGATGACCATCTTCTTCTACGCCTTCCGCGAGCGCGAGAAGATTCTCGACCTCTTCGAGATGATGTCGGGCGTGCGGATGATGCCCAGCTGGATTTGCCCCGGCGGGCTGCGCGGCGACATGCCCGACGG
>JAOAFW010000082.1 GCA_026416065.1 Fimbriimonadales bacterium | reverse complement strand
TTTCTGGGGCGTCCGCCCGCGTGTATCCGTATCCCGATGCACCTTGCGCTGTTGCCCGTGATTGCGAGCCTGACCTATGAGATTATCCGCCTTGCGGGGATGTATAAGGGCGGTTTCTTAGCCCGCGTGCTGCTGGCACCCGGGCTATGGACGCAGTATCTGACTACGCGCGAGCCGACCGACGACCAGATTGAAGTGGCAGTGGCGGCGGTGCAAAAGGGGCGCGAGCTGGAGGAGGGCGTCGTTTCGGGAGGGGAGGCGCAGGATGAGGCACAACCCGCGCCTGCGGCAGGGGCTTGAACCGACGCTTGCGGAGCTGCAGTCGGGCGCAGGCTGTGAGCTGGTTGCAAATCGCGCCCACTACGCCTTCCAGCAGGGCGACACCCTCACCGCGTTTTACTTGCTCTGGGAAGCGATTGCTTCCGCCGCTGTGTTAATTGTAGAGCCTTCCGAGCGCGAGCAAGCGACTGACCCCACCCTGCGTCAGCAGTGCCTGAAGAAACTCCGCGAGTATCGTTACCTTCGCGAAACAGAGGCGCAGACCCTTCGCGCGTTTCTGGCAGTTCGGGACTACCTGGTGGATAGCGCGCCGCCCACCAATCGCCGCGCCCAAGAAGCCCTCAACGACGAGTCGGAGCAGCACAGGCTCTTCGAAGAAGCGCACCGAGTCCTTGAAAGGTTGACTGTGGAGTTGCCTGAGTAGAGGCTGTTTGAGAAGTCAAGCAAGTGGTTGCGCTGTCGCACTGTTGGTGTTGCGACGCTTTGATGGAAGCGTTTTGCTGCTGTGCCAGCGATGCGCGATTTGTGGTCTGAGCGCATTTCCGATTCGGGTAAATTTTACCCACCAAGTGGGTAAAATTTACCCACGATGTATACACGCTGGATTACTGAGCGTGTGGAGCGAATGGCTCAGATAACGCCTGCCGTGTTTTTACAGGGCGCGCGGCAGGTGGGCAAAACGACGCTCGCACGGCAGCTGGTGGAGCGCGGACTTTACGACGCCTACTACACGCTGGACGACCCTGCCATACTGGAGTCCGCTCAGCGCGACCCCGTGGGGTTCATTCGTGATTTGCCCGTGCGCGCGGTGATTGACGAAGTACAGCGCGCCCCTGAACTGTTGTTGCCCCTAAAAATGCGCATCGACTCGGAGCGTAAGCAAGTGCGCTTCTTACTCACAGGCTCCGCCAGCCCGCTGGCGTTGCCGCAGGTCGCCGACGCGCTGGTGGGGCGGATGGCGGTACTGACGCTGCACCCGCTTTCGCAGGGCGAACTAACAGGCGTCCGCGAAACTTGGCTGACGCGGGCGTTTGAAGGCGACTTCCGCATCCAGCGGTTGGATGCGACGCCCGATGAGGTGTGGCGGCGCGTGCAGCGTGGAGGCTACCCCGAAGCAGTCGCGATTGAAGAGGCGACGCTGCGCGGCGAGTGGCTCCGTGCGTATGTGAACACGCTGCTCACCCGCGATGTGCGCCTGCTTAGCGATATTGAGCGCGTCGCCGAACTCACACGCCTGATACAATTGCTGGCAAGCCTCTCCCACCAGATTTTGAACCTATCGAACCTATCGCGCGAGACGGGGATTGCCTACACGACTCTCCAACGCTATATGGCGTTGCTGGAGACGCTGATGGTGGTCGTGCGCACGCCCCCTTGGTACGCGAATCTGAGCAAGCAGCTGCTCAAATCGCCGCGCGTGATGCTCAACGACACAGGACTCGCGCTCGCTCTGCTGCGCAAGGAAGCCGCCTCGCTGGACGAGGAGCCGCAACTGCGCGGACGCATGTTGGAGACCTTCGTCGGGATGGAACTGCTGAAGCAGATTGAATACTCCGATAAACCCGCGCGCCTGTATCACCTGCGCTCCAGCAAGGGCGAGGAGATCGACTTTGTGTTGGAGGACGAGCAGGGGCGGCTGTTGGGCGTGGAGGTGAAATCGGGCGCGACAGTCGGCGCAGGCGACTTCAAACGGCTGGAGCAGTTCGGCGCGCTGTTGGGCGAGCGCTGGGCGGGCGGCGTTGTGCTGTATTTGGGCGAGACCGCCCTGCCCTTCGGCGAGCGGCAGTGGGCGATGCCCGTCGCCAGTTTGTGGAGCCAGAATTGAACCTCACCCCAACGCCGCCATCTCAGGGTGCTTGCTGAAGAACCGTTTCAGCGCGGGCCACACATCCTCTTTGGCGGTGATTTTGACCACCACCACGCGTGGGTCGTCCGCGAATGACTCTGTAAGCGCCTGTCCCAGCGGTGCCAGCCCCCCAGAGCTACCCCACAGGTCGTTGGCAATCTCGCCGTAGCCGATGAGGTTCGAGTACTCCACCAGTTTGCGCATGTACTGTCTCTTATACACATCT
>JAOAFW010000074.1 GCA_026416065.1 Fimbriimonadales bacterium | reverse complement strand
GTCGAGCGCATGACCGCCGCTGGAAAGCCACCCACCCTGCTCGCCAGTATCAATCGTCCGGACGGCATGGAGCAGTATAGGCAAACGATCGAACGCTATAAACAGCGAGGGTACTGAAATGGAGAGCAAGCCGAAACTGGTGTTGTTCGTATGCGTGGGGAACTCGTGCCGCAGCCAGATGGCGGAAGGGTTCGGCAACTACTACGGGCAAGGCAAGGTAGTCGCCTTTAGCGCGGGCACCGCACCCTCAGGCAGGGTTCACCCGCTGGCAGTCGAGGCGATGCGGGAACTGGGTATCGATATCACCCGCCAGAGTTCCAAGAGCGTGCAGGAGTTCGATATCACGCAGTTCGATGCGGTTGTGAGCCTGTGCGACGCCCGTACCGACGAACTCTGCCCGGCGACCTACATGGGCGTGCAGGAACACTGGAACATCCCCGACCCGATTGGACTGCCGATGGACGAGTTCCGTCGCGTGCGCGGGATGATCGAGGAGCGCGTCCGGGACCTGATTCAGCGACTTGCAAGCGATGTCTGAGACGCAGCAGGTGGTGATTGCGAGCCATAATCGCTCGAAGTCACGTGAGATTGAGCAGCTCCTGCGAGCGGGGTTAGCCGATTTACCCGTCGAGATTCGGCTGCTGGCGGACTATCCTAATGCGCCTGAGCCGCCTGAAGAAAACGCCGACAGCTACGCGGGCAACGCTGTGATTAAAGCGCGCGCCTGCGCCGCGTTCACCCACGCCATCAGCTTCGCCGACGACGCCGGGCTGGAAATCGACGCGCTGAATGGGCAGCCGGGCATGTACTCACGCCGTTTCGCCGGCGAGGAGACGCCCTTCAGCGTGAAGATGGGTATTTTGCTGGAAATGCTCAAAGATGTGCCCCTCGAACGGCGCACGGCGCGATTCCGCTGCGCAGTCGCTATCGCTGTTCCCAACGGCGAGATATACACCTTTGAGGACACGCTGGAAGGGCGAATTGCCGACGCGCCGCGCGGACAAGCCGGGTTCGGCTACGACCCAATCTTCTACGTGCCCACGCTGGGATGCACCTTAGCCGAGCTACCGTCTGAATTCAAAAACCGTATCAGCCACCGCGCGAAAGTGATGCGCCAAGCGGTTCCGAAGCTGCGTGAATTGCTGAGCCAGACCGTTGCACCGCAGAGCGGGGACAGGGTAGACTCGTAGTGCGATGGAGCACGACTTCTCTTTAGAGACCCTGCTGCAGCATATCGGCGAGGAAACGGGGTTCCCCTACGGCGCGGTGACGCCCCCGATTGTACAGAGTTCGCTGTTCACGGCGCGCTCGTTACGGGAGCGCAACGCCCAAGGTGGCTTAAACGACGCGGGGTATGTCTACACCCGAAACGGCAACCCCACCGTGCGGCTGGCGGAGCAGAAGCTCGCTGCGCTGGAGGGAACCGAGGACGCGCTCTGCTTCGGTTCGGGCATGGCGGCGATTGCTGCTGCCATCCTCACGTTCGCCGAGAGCGGCGCGCATGTGATTTGCGTGGATACCGCGTACCCGCCCACACGCACGCTACTGCAGTCGTGGCTGACGCGCTACGGCGTAAGAACGACCTTCGTCTCAGGCGAGTGTGTTGAAGAGTTCGAGCAAGCAATCCAGCCCGACACGCGGATTATCTATCTGGAAAGCCCCTCCAGCCTCTATTTTCGTCTGCAGGACCTGCGCGCCGTAAGTGCGCTGGCGCGTGCGCGTGGGATAGTTACGCTGTGCGATAACAGCTGGGCGACCCCGATGTTTCAGAATCCGCACGCGCTGGGGGTAGACATCGTGCTGCACAGCGCGAGCAAGTATCTCGGTGGGCACAGCGACCTGCTGGCGGGAGTTGTTGCAGGGTGCAGAGAACACATCGAGCGTGTCCTGAAGACGCGCGAGCTGCTGGGCGGGATTTTAGACCCCTTCGCGGGCTGGTTGCTGCTACGCGGGCTACGCACGCTGCCCGTCCGCATGGAGCGCGCCCACAAACAGGGCTTGCAAGTTGCCGAGTGGCTGGCGTCGCAACCGCAAATCGCGCGAGTGAACCATCCCGGTTTACCGTCCCACCCACAGCACAAACTGGCTCGTAGCCAGATGCGCGGCTACGGTAGCCTGTTCAGCTTCGAGACGCACCCCATCACCGAAGACCAAGCCTACGCTTTCACCGACAGGCTGCATCTGTTCCGCTTTGGCTGCAGTTGGGGCGGCTACGAGAGCCTGATGTTGGGCTGGGCGCAAACCGAATCCGACGCGGCAGGTAAAGCGCCATGGCTGTTCCGCGTCTATATTGGCTTGGAGAATCCCGACGATTTGATACGCGACCTGCACGGAGCGATTGCGACGCTGACCCCTTAGGGACATAGCAGGGTGGGCTCGCCTGCGCAGCGTATGTCCCTGCAAACACGGTCGGGGTAATTATCCCGATTGGGTTCAGGCGTCATCAGCACCGCCGATGACGGTTTCCACTACAGACGACGATTGGTCTACCTGCTACAAGGGCGGATTTAGCCTGTACACTTCCACGCCGCGCTCGGCAAAGACCAGTTGCAGCGCCCCGCGTTCGATTGCATCGTAGTAGAGCGCTCGCCAGGGTTCAGGCTCACCTCGCGGAGTAAACTGACGGTTGATAAGCAGGTATCGGTAGCCATTTTCTTGCATCCACTGTGCCAGTTGCACGCCACTGTGCATCGAGTCATAAGGGATGAGCCGGTGGTGTCCCGCATTACCCCAGAGATAGCGACGATTGAGGTAATAACCTCGTGTTTCGTCCAACAGAATCGCTCCTGCGTCTGGTTCCGTTTGTGTGTTCAGGTACTGTATCGCAGGGTAGAGTTGGAGTCTTCGGTTCAAGTAGGCGTCGCGGTCTTCGAGAGCAAGCGGCAGCACTGGTAGGTACACACTCCCTATGAGCCAGAGTGTGAAGCCTGCCTGTAAGAGTAAGAGAACACCATAACCGTAGCGCACCCAGAACACCGCGTGGTGTACCGCTGTCAGTCCTGCACCCGCCAGCACAGGCAATACCAGCAACAGGTAGCGTATCTGCTGCATCAGGTAAAACCAGCCTAAGAGGTTCAGCGCTACAAAGCCCAGTAGATAACCCATCCCCTGCGCCACCCCCCCTGATAGCCAAACGCTGGGCATTGCCAGTGCGCCCACACCCAGCGACGGCAACAGAAACACACGCTCGCCTACCCGTGCCCCAATCGGGTCGGCAAAGGGCGCAGGGTTCGCCGCGAGATTCCACGGTGCCAGCAAGAGCATCGACGGCTCGCGCCCCATTCCGAACTTCAGCTGGTCGTTGCGGTAGGCATTTGCCTGCTCCTGGCTCCAGTTCTTGCCTCCGAAAATCTCGTAGGCGAACGGGTAAACGGGGTTGCCCGTCCACAAATAGTTGCGCACATACCATGGGCTTCCTATCGCCAGCGCGACGGCGCCTGCCAGCGCCAGCGTTTTTACCGTACTCATTTGCCGTTCCCGCGCAAGCCAGATGAGTCCGATTAGCCCCCACAGTCCCCAAGCCAGCAGCGCGGTGTACTTTGTAGCGAGGGCGAAGCCCATCATCACACCAGCCATCCAGAGCCAGCCTGATTTTTGCTCGCGCATCGCGTGGACAAGGGCAAACACCGCCAACGACACGTACAGGGCAGTCGCTAAATCGGCGTACGCGCTGAACATTTGCCACAGGAACGCGGGCGCACCCAAGATTAGGGTCGCAGCCCATGCCCCCGAGCCACCCTGACGCTGAACGAACCCTGCCGCGCCAATCGCTGTGAAAACCCCCATCGCCCAGTGCAGGCACTTTGCCAGCGCCTCGCTATCTGCCCCGTTTCCCTCTGCTGCGAACCAGCCCAGCCCCCACAGATACAACATATCCTGCAGCGCAGGAAAGTAGCTCTGATGCATAAACGGGATCTCTATCATTCCTCCCGCTTGCAAATAGATTTTGGGGAAGGCAAAGTGGTACGCCAGCGCATCCCACTCGTTGCCATCAGGAGGCAGGACGCATAATACTAAGCCCAGCAACGCCAGCAGCCATGCAACGCACGCCAATACCCACTCCATACCACAGCGTGGTCGTCGGAACGCCTCGCCCCAAGCCAGCCAGCGCGATTTGAGCCCCCCGCTGACGATGAAGAATACAAGCATCGGAATCAAGGGGACAATCCTGAGTCGTTCTATTTGACCCAGTGCTGCGAGCGCGCCCATCCCATACGCCATCATGCCCAGTCCCAGCGCGCCACTGAATGCTATCTGTTCCAACAGGTTCGGTGTCAGGCGGCGCATCGCCCGCCCGCCTAACTCCACCATGACGTATAAAATCACTACGCCAAATAGAATCCCCAGCACGGCGATAGTGTACCTGCGAAGTGAGGTGTGCTTGTGCAGGGAGAAGATTGTATTTGAAGAACAGTGAGAGCATCCCCCATAAGCGACTGGCGCAACTCAGGTATGCTATACGCTGTGATTTCAACGCCACAGGCATGCACGCTCAACAGTGCGCTCTTTTCTCCGCGCACTGCCACCTACGGCATCGAGGAGGAGATTTTCATTACTGAGCCGACGCGCCCTGCGCTCAGCGCACTGTATATTATGGCGAAACTGCTCTGGCGCAACCCGCGCTACTATTACAGGCACTCCGCCACCAACTTCGCGCGTGGCAGAGACGCCCGCCAGTGCCTGATGAGCAGCGTCGAAATTGCCACGCGCCCCCACAGCGATGCTGAGGCGTTGCTTGCCGACCTGCAGGCGCGGCGGGCAGATCTGGCGCATGCGGCGAAACAAGCGTACCTCGTGCCCGTGGGACACCTGTTCGACCTCGAGTCGCCCACCAATACAGGGGGCTTACATCTGCATGTCGGTGTCGCGCCCGAACGGCGCTCGGTTGTCTATACCAACCTCACCTACTTCCTGCCCTTGCTGATGTTGCTCTCGGCGAGCAGCCCATACGCAGGCAATCGGTATTTCGGGCAGTCATATCGGATAGCGCACTCGTTCGCGATTGGCGCATTGCGCAACGACCCTGGCTATCGCTTTCAGGACCTAATTATCTCGCGTCGGCTGGGCACGATAGAGTTGCGCGCGCTCGACCCGATTTGGGATGTGGAGCGGTTGCGCTGGCTGCTGCACGCGGTGGAGGCGATTGTGTCGATGCCCGACGCGCGCCCACTGAACTTGGAGCGCTACGCCGCGCTGCGCGAGCAGGCCGCCTGCGCAGGCTACACACCCGACCTGCAACGCCTCTACGCTGAGTTGCGCGCGGTTTGTGAGCTGCCCGAAGCATTGCTGCAGCGCACCATTTCAGACGAATTGGCTTCATGTGTCGCGCAGGAGGGGCTGATGGGCACCTACGCCCGTCTGAACCACGCTTATCGGACCGGGTGTTGGGAGCCTGTGAATCCGCATCCTGTGAAACCGTCGGCGGGGCGCGCCGCGTTGGGACTGCTGGGCTACTACCTGCCGAAGTTGCCCTACGTGGCGTATAAGGCTTGGGCAGAATGGCGCTAATCCCACTGCTGCCATGCTTGTACACTTTTGCGAAAGTGTCGGCGCAATAGCAACGCCCCAACACTGCTCAGGACGAGCAAAATCACCGCGCCTTCTGCGCCCCCGTTTAGCAAGCCAAAAAGCAACAGCGTGGGCAAACCTGCTCGGAGCCATAGCCAGGTGAGCGTGAGCGCGTTGTAGACAGGGCGCACGGTCTCCATCACGGCGTCGAGCATGCCAAGCGCAGCCTGAATCCGTGTGAGCGTGAGGCTGAGCATCAAGAGCGCGCTGTAGAGACATCCCACCAGCCACAGGAACCACGTGCTGGGATAGGCAATAAGCCCCGCAAGCGTTATGAGGAACAGTAGCGCGCCCCACGCCCCGAAACTGTGCAGCAGGAAGTAGGTCAGCAACTGCTTGGAGCTGAACGGCAAGGCGCGCAGGGCGTCCAAGTGCGCCTCACGACGCGATAGATGCGTCCAGACACTGAGCGCGACGCAGTAGACCAGAACGACGGCAGCGTAGCTGCACGCTGCGGTCATCGTTGCCGCTGCGCCCGCGAGTCGCACGACTATAGGCGCAAGCAGCGCGATGAGCAACAGCACACTCCAGCCGATTACGCCGCCCCACGGGATTGCGCTGCGCCATATCAGGTGGGCGTCCAGCCAGAGCAGCGCGCCTGCCCCGCGCAGCGTCCAGCGTTCTAACCAGCGCGGCGGCGTAGGCAACGAAGCTGCGCGTGAATTATCTTCCAGTGCGGCGCGCAACACGCTGGGCAGGCGGCTCGAGTCCCGATCTGCGCTGTAGCCATACTGGGCTGCAAGGGCGACCGCCTGACGCAGGGTAGGTGCGCCGCGCCGTATCGACCTTCCCAACGCCCAAAGCCCAACTGCCCAAACCGCCAGCATCGTCCCTATTGCAGGCGTCAACCCCAGCAAGGGCGACAGGAACCCATCCGCCAGTGCGCGGGCGGGCAACGCGAGTAGCGTCAATCCCGTAAACTCCGCCGCGGCGACGGCGCGTTCGGGAGGTGCATCGCCTGCCAGCACGGGCAGTCCCCGATAAATCATCACGCCCAGCACGCACCCTGCCCAAGCAACCGCAAGGGCGACCAACGCAGGACGCAGCCACCGCTGCACGCGCGTACGCACAAACAGCCACAACTCGAAATATCCAAACCATAGCCCCTCCAGATAGCGCAATAGCAGATAACTCACAAACAGCCACGCACCCGAAAACAGCTGCGCTTGCAAAGACTCCACCTGCTCCTTCAGCGAGGCTGCCAACGAAACGAACACTACCACGAACGCCAGCGGCGCCAACACGCCCTTCTCCAGCGTCTGGCGCACGACCATCAGCGTTTGGAGTAGCCGTGTGGCAGCGACCGGCGTGGGGAACAGATACTCCCCATCGCTGGCGGTGAACATCCGTAGGAACTCATGCGTGCGCAGGCAGGCGCGTATCAAGCGATACGCCAGTGTGAGTGTGAAAATCGCGGTGAGCAGTGTGCGCGCCTGTGCGGGGCGCGTGCTTTCGCTAATCCCCTGCGCCGTCGCCTCCAGCCATTCGTCGGATTGGGGCAAATCTCCCCCTGTTATCACGATGAGAATGAGTAGCAGCCCTATCATTGCCGCCGCCAGGAGACTCCACTTGCCCACCCGTGCTTGCCAGCTTATGCGCAGGCTGTTGAGGAACCGGCGGCTCTCCAGATACATCGCGACGCGCCACGCTTGTGGCACGCGCTGCCAAAAGGGCGTTCGCATAAGCGAGGTATAGTATAGCGCAGGACGATTTACAGACGACTCCACAACTCCACTGCTCGCTCATACAGTTCGTGCAGCACGGCAAGCGTCAAAACGCTCAGCCCCAGCAGCA